>JACMLA010000092.1 GCA_014379815.1 Bryobacteraceae bacterium
GCGCTTGCGATTCTGGCGTGGCTGCAAACCCTTCCTGAATTTGCCGTAGAAGCGGTGCTGGCGTGGAAGCAGCAGGTCGATTTGCTTCTCGCCGGTCTAACCGGAGCGCTGCGATTGCTGACAGGCCTGGGATGGCCGATGATCTACGCGGTCACAGCGTACTTTCACAGGCGCCGTTCGGGTACCCCACTACTGGCAATCCGGCTCAAGCCAGAGCACTGCGTTGAGGTTGTCGGACTGCTTCTGCCACTACTCTACATGGGCTGGGTTTGGGCAAAGCGATCCTTGACGCTGGTTGACGCCGCAGTCCTGGTTGCGATCTACGTCGCGTACCTTTTTGTCTTGAGCAAACTTCCCCCTGAAGAGCAGGAAGGCGTGGAGGAACTCGAACGAATCCCGCGCTCCATCGTCAAGTCGTCTCCCTTGCTGCGCAACGTTCTAATCTTCGGATTGTTCGCCGGTGGAGGCGCTCTGATTTACTTCACAGCGGATCCATTCCTCGGAAGCTTGATGGCCGTTGCGACTATTCTGGGCGTGCCGAACTTTGTATTCATTCAATGGGTAGCACCGTTCGTCTCCGAGTTTCCTGAAAAAGTATCGGCGTTCTACTGGGCGCGAACGGTAGATCGCTCTCCTATGGCTTTGATGAACATGGTGTCCAGCAACATCAATCAGTGGACATTACTGACTGCCATGCTCCCGATTGTGTACTCGTTCAGCATGGGCAAGCCCTCGCCTATCACGTTTGACCAGACGCAGGGACTCGAACTGCTGATGACTTTAGGCCAGTCACTGGTGGCAATGCTGTTTCTGGTAAACATGAAGCTTGCGTGGTGGGAAGCCATGTTTCTCTTTGCCTTATGGTTTATACAATTCCTGTTCTCGCCCATTGCTCCTGGCGATGAAGGACTGGGGTACGTCTCGGGGCACATCCGGGTTTGGACTACGTGGGCCTACTTCGTGTGGGCCGGCCTTGAGATTGTCAGAATCATCACTGGGCGCCGGGAGCTGAAGGCGTTCCGTCTGTTCCGCGAAGTGTGGTCTTCACGCGTTCTGAAACGCGCCGTTTGACATCCTCGCATGCGACCTGGATCTACCCGCCGCCACTTTTTCCTCGGTTCGCTCGCAGCATTGCAGCCGGGCCGACTGAGGGCAGCGGCCTCCCGCAAAGTGCTGATCGTGCTCATCGACGGCTTCGGGCCTGAGTACCTGGAGCAAAGCGATATGCCGAATCTGCGCCGGATGCGCGAGGCAGGTTTCTTTCGGATCGGTAAGGCAGTGATTCCGACCGTCACCAATGTCAACAACGCCTCACTCGTGACCGGATCGTTTCCAGCGCAGCATGGCATAACGACGAATTTCTACTACGACCGCAAAACGAAAGCAACGGTCGCGATGGAGTCGGCGGACTTTCTGCTGCGACCCACGTTGTTCGAGCACTTCCAAAAGCAGGGATGGAAGACGGCTCTGGTGAGTTCCAAAGACAAGGTGCGGACTCTCTGCAGTCGTGGTGCCGGCGTCGTGGTGTCAGCTGAAAAGCCGGAGCGCGAGTGGATCGACATTGCCGGCAAGCAGGAGAACATGTATTCTCCCGAAGTCAATTATTGGACCTTTCGGGCAGCCAGGCATGTTCTGCGAACCGGTGGCGCTGATCTGTTGTATCTGTCCACGACCGACTACATGATGCACACTTATGCTCCGGAGCAGGAGCAGTCTCAGGCGCATCTGCACACGGTGGATCGATTGCTGGGCGACATCGTAGACGACCATCCCGGGCTGGAGTTGTTCCTGACCGCCGATCACGGAATGAATGCCAAAACCGCGGTCGTGGATCCCGCAATGCTCTTAGCGAAAAAGAACATTGCCTGCGAGGCGATTCCCATCGTCAAGGACAAGCATAAGGTTCATCATCAGGATCTGGGTGGATGCAGCTACATTTATCTGAAGCAGCCCGATGAATTGCAACGTGCTATCGACGTCTTAGAGAATAGTTCCGGCATTGAAGAAGTGCACACGGGCCGGGCAGCCGCCGAGTCATTCCACCTGCGTCAGGATCGTATCGGCGACCTTGTCGCTCTGGCTGCGAAGGATGTGGCGTTTGGAGATCTGCGAATTGCGAAACCTGAAACCAAAGTGCGCTCTCACGGTTCACGCCACGAGCAAGCAGTACCCCTGGTTGCCTACAATCGCACGGTGAGCGGCGCGGATTTAAATTTCAACCTCGACCTCACGCGAAAATTGCTGCTTTAACCGAGGACTTTGTGATGACCAGAAGAACCTTACTTGCTACTGCTGCTGCGCCTGTACTGAGTGCCCAAGTTTTAAGTGGCCAAGTCAAGAGACGTCCGTCCATACTCCTCATCTCCGGCTGGAACCTCTACAACATCGGCGACGTAGCCATCACGCCCGGCTTCCTGCGCCTTGTCCAAACGCACTTCCCTGATGCGCAAGTCACCGTCTTACTGCAAACCTTCCCCAAGGAACTTGGTGACTACATCAAGCAGCGCTTCCCCGACGTCAACGTCATCCCCAACGAATTCAAAGGCGGCGAGAAGCTGACGCCCGTCATGGAAGAGGCTTTCCGCAGCGCTGATCTTCTGGTGCTCAACTCCGGAATGACGCTCTCCTATGGTTACTACGGCACAAGCTGGGACGCCTATATCTCGCGACTGATCTCCTTCGTGAAGGCCAGCGAACTGGGGGTTCCGTTCGGTATCTACGGACATTCTTTTGACAAGGTGGACCCGCCCGCGGATATTCTTTACCGCGATGTCCTAAGCCGCGCGGCTTTCATTTACACACGGGATTCCGAATCGCTCAAGGTACTGCAAAAGATCGGAGTCAAGTCTAAGGAAATGTCCTTCGGTCCAGACAGTACCTTCGCCTTCGATCTGCGCCCCGAGACCGATGCCCGCGACTTTCTCCGTGCGCACGACGTTGAGGCTGGCAAGTTTACCGCTTTCATCCCGCGCCTTGACGTGAGCCGTTTCCGCAAGGATGGCCGGGAGAAAGAACACGCTGCCCAAACTCGCGCCGCGATTGAGCGCTATGTCGAATCCTCGAAGGAGCCGGTTGTTCTGGTTCACGAAGTAACCCGCATGCTGGAGCCGGTGAAGACAATGATCTTCGATCAGCTTAGCGAGACCGCGCGCAAATACGTGCGCTTCAAACCGGACTATTGGATGCCCGACGCTGCGGCTGCCGCCTATTCGAAGGCACGCATGGTCGTCAGCATGGAGATGCACTCCATAATCCTTGGTCTTGCCGCAGGCACTCCCTCGATCCACCCGTACTTCAAGGAAGCAGGCCTGA
>JACMLA010000754.1 GCA_014379815.1 Bryobacteraceae bacterium
CAGCTTGGCTACCCCGAAATCGAGCAATCGTGCACGGCCGGTGGAGTCCACCAGTACATTACTGGGTTTAAGATCCCGGTGAACGATCAGCTGCCGGTGAGCATAGCTGACCGCATCGCAAACCTGCAGAACCAGCCGGACACGCTGGGCCGTGGACAGCGCCTCGCGATCGCACCATTCATCGATCGGACAGCCATCCACAAACTCCATGGCGAAAAAGTGGCTGCCATCCGGAGCCGACCCGCATTCATACAAGCGTGCGATCCCCGGGTGTTCCAGCCGCGCAAGCAACTGCTGCTCTCGCTGGAAACGCTCGAGTATCTGTGCACCCGCCCAGACAGGACGAATCACCTTCAGAGCAACTCTGCGGTCCAGCGCGCCGGAATGCTGAATGGCCTCATAGACCACGCCCATCCCGCCACGCCCGGCTTCGCGAACAATCCGATATTGGCCGATCAGAGGCTCGCTTTCGGGTAAGCCGTGCTCCAGAAAAGCCGGATCCGCCTCGTACTGCCGGAGCAGATCGAGCGCTTCAGGCAAAACAGCAGGATCGCCGCAGGTACGTCGCAACCAGCCCTCGCGCTGCCCGGGTGGCTGCTCAATTGCCAGCTGCAACAGCTCGCCCATCGTCCTGCGCGGCTGTGACATCGGCACTATAATGCCATGGCGTTGCGGTCCCGCAAACGCAGAGTTTTTCGGCGAACGCGATACCCCTGGCGATAGCGAAGCACAGCCCGGGGGGTCGTTGCTATGCCCTGGAGCCTGGCAGGAAAGATTTTCGGCGACCCCAGGCTGGATCCATAAACGTCGAAAGTGATTCGGCTTCTTATGGAGTGGCCAAAGCCGCTAGATTAATGTGCAAAACGCCACGCTAGACTGCATCCTCGTCAGGTTGTGAAGCCTGCCCGCGAGCACCACCGCCTGCACCTCGGCCCATGCTAAGCGGCATTCCCCCTCCTCCGCCTTCACCCTTCGCACCTCCGCCGCTTTCCCGACCCGAGGGTGCCGTCGCCAAAAACTGCAGGAACAGCGTTTGCGCATACTTGCGGCTGTGGTAATCCATGCGCACAAAAGAGCACACACCCGCGATCACACTGCCCGCCAGTATCGTTGTCGTCCACGAACCTGTGTTTGCGGACAGCCATCCCATGGCGGTGCCGGTGAGAGAGATTGACACAAGCAGAAATGCAATAAACAACCCTCTATTTAGTTTGTAGTCAGCGATCAGGTCGTCCAGCCTCTCGGCGACCTTTGCCGAGTACAGATACGCTTCCGCATGTGCCACTATGCTTTCCAGCGTCGCGGCGTCGAGCGAGCCTGCTGCCGGAAATGGAATACCCAGCTTGAACGGATACTGTAACTCGAGTTGCTCGATTTGCTCCGCGGTCAGATAGCGCTGCCGCTCCCGTCCTGCGAAGCGCGAAACAGCCCACTCTGACGTGGCCCTCAACTGAACGCGAGTCCAGACCGGCTCGATGATCAATTGCCCGAATCCTTGCAGCAAGTGCCCAGCCGCAAAGGAGAACACTATGCCAGCAGTGATCCCTAACCCTGAATTTGCGAAGTCGCTGACCAGCCAGCCGGGCGGAGCAAACAACAGCGTGAGTATCATTAACAGCACAGCGCCCGGCATAACTACCGACGCGAACTCGACGAATAGGCGTATGTTGCGCATGCAGCTCTGGATCTCCCGCTACCTCATGATCGCGCCCTAATTCTGTGGCCTTCGCAAAACCTGAAGCGCTCGGTGATACCTGGCTTGACAGGCCGAAAACGGAGGTACATACTATTGGGAGATGCAACTCAGTTTCAACAACGGTGCCGGAACGGCCGCTTGTCGGGCAGACGCAGATTCGGAGCCCCTTACGAATCTAGCTGAGTTGCGGCAAGGCGATTGTGCTGTTATAGAGGCCATCGACTTACCTCAGGACATGGCATTCCGTCTGATGGAACTGGGTTTTGTGCCCGGTGCGCCTGTGGAGGCGGCACGCAGCGCTCCCGGTGGCGGGCCGCGTGTGTTTCGCATCGACGGCACAGAGATTGCCTTGCGCCGCGAAACTGCGGACCGTGTCATGGTCCGCCGGTAGGCAGGTTCTCCAATGTCCGATTGCCACGGCTCAGTGGCGGCCGCGATTCCTGCTCCCCAATCGAGAACACGTCACACCGTCGCTCTGATTGGCCCCCCGAATTGCGGTAAGACGACCCTTTTCAACAGATTGACCGGCCTGCGCCAGAAAGTGGCGAACTTCCCCGGCGTAACCGTCGAGCAGCACGTTGGCAGGGTTTCTGTCGCCGCGCCTCGGGAAGTCTTTCTTATCGACCTTCCGGGTATCTACAGCCTCGTCCCGCGATCGGAAGACGAACAGGTATCCTGCGACGTTCTTCTAGGCCGCATGCCGGGCGTCCCGAAACCGGAAGCAGTTCTTCTCATCTTAGACTCGACGAATTTGCAGCGGCATCTTGCACTCGCCGCTCCCGTGTTGCAACTGGGCCTGCCTACTCTGGTCGTGCTGAACATGGCAGATGATCTGAAGCGCAGGGGCGGAGATCTGGATGCTGCGGCGCTATCTCGTGAACTGGGCGCTCCTGTAGCTCTAATTAGTGCGGCGCGGGGTCAGGGAGTCGACAAGATTTTTCGTTTTCTGGAAGGTTCCTCGGCAGCCTCCACGCCCCAGCCTCTGATCCAGCTTCCGGTACTTCAGGATGCACCCAAATACCGGCACTGGGCTTCTCAGGTCGGGGCTCAGGCACAGTATCACGCGCCAGCACCACCGGTCTGGACGCGCCGGCTGGATTCGATCTTCCTCCATCCTGTCTGGGGACCGTTGACCTTCATCGTCGTGGTGCTCGCGGTATTTCAGGGCATCTTCTCTGGTGCGCAGCCCATGATGGAGGCTATCGATAGCCTGGTAGGCTGGTCCGGAAACCTGATCGGTTCTGCTTTGCCGTCAGGCCTGCTTCGCTCTCTTGTGGTTGACGGTATCTGGAGCGGTGTTGGCAGTGTAGTGGTGTTTCTGCCGCAGATTCTATTGCTGTTCCTCTTTATCGGAATTCTGGAAGACTCCGGCTACCTGGCGCGCGCAGCGCTGATTGCGGATCGAACCATGCAACGGGTCGGGCTGCAAGGAAAATCCTTCATTCCGCTTCTGTCGGCTTATGCGTGCGCAGTTCCCGCGATCCTTTCCACTCGCACCATTGAAAGTAAGCGCGACAGAATCGCGACGATCTTGATTGCTCCGTTTATGACGTGCTCGGCACGGCTGCCGGTATATGCCCTGTTAATCGCTGCATTTATTCCGGACCGACCTCTGCTCGGCGGTATTCTGACGACCCGCCCTGCGGCACTGCTTGGTCTCTACATTCTTGGGTTCGCAGCGGCATTTTTGACGGCGCAACTCCTGCAATCTTCTGTCCTCAAGGCTGAGCCAAATGCTTTTGTGATGGAAATGCCACCATACAGGTGGCCTACCTTGCGATCACTCGGATTGCGGCTGCTGGATCGCGCGCGCGTATTTCTCAGACGCGCAGGAACCGTAATCCTGCTGGTGGCAGTTGCTCTTTGGGCGCTCGCGAGTCTGCCGCTTCAAAATGGGGAGCGTCCCCCCATCGAAGAAAGCTACGTTGGCCAAGTAGGACATTTTGTCGAACCAGTGATTCGGCCGCTCGGTTTCAACTGGAAAATTGGCATCGGCCTGATTACTTCGCTGGCTGCGCGTGAGGTAATTGTAGGCACGCTCGGTACCATTTATGGCATGGAAGACGGCGGAGACGGTGGAGAAACGGGCGATCTGCAGCAGGCTTTGCGAAAGGACTTAACGCCCGGTGGAGCTTTTGCGCTGCTGGTCTTCTTTGCCTTCGCGATGCAATGCTTCTCGACGATTGCGGTGGTCCGCAGGGAAACCGGCGGCTGGGGATGGCCAGTTGTTCAATTTGTGTATATGACGCTAATTGCGTACGTAAGTGCTCTGGTTGTGAATCAGGCGTTCGCCAGATTTGTGACCTAGTTGGTCGCGGTAGCAGGCACAACACGGCCAGCTGTGCGAAATTCGTACTGGCTGATTTCCACGGCGGCCCGGCCTTCTTCCAGGCGTGCCACTCGGCCTTTGGCTACAAGCTTCAGCTGACACCGGTTGTCGAGCTCAGCAGGCCAGCTGATCGACAGTTCCAAGCGCCGACCTGGTATTAGTTCCTGATTAGTTGTAAACAGAACTCCATTACTGCTGATATTCACCGTTAAGCCGGTGCCTTCTTCTGCCTCGCCGCCTACCCGCTTGCCCAGGACACGGTAGCGCACTTCCCGTTCGATCGGAAAGCGGTCAGACGACCTGCGATCAGTGCCACCAACCTTGCGTGGTAACAACTCTTCCTGCAACTTACCCACGGTGCTCATCACCTACGTCTAGTGTACTGGAATTGCTATTTTTCTCAATCAGACGAAACCCCTGGTGAGGTGGAACTTCAGAGGGTAACATCTGGACCTGACGCGGCTGGGGTATTGCCGGATTTCTCTTTTTGCTCCGCACGCCGCTGTCTTATATTCCTCAGGCGGACGCTTATTCTCTCTTCCATACCGTGCGCACCGGGCTCATAAAAGACGGTTTCGCCAAGTTCGGGGGGCAAACAGTCCATTCCCGGAATGGCGTCGGCGAACTGGTGGGCATGCTGATAACCTGCTCCATAACCCCAATCCTTCATGGCGCGCA
>JACMLA010000755.1 GCA_014379815.1 Bryobacteraceae bacterium
AAAGCCAACTCTGTTTCGGCGAATCTGCCCGGCGTGCACCAGCTGTTGGGTGAGATTGCGCTCTTCCGCGACGACATCGACACGGCCGTCAAAGAGCTGCAGACAGAGTTGTCTGTGTCCCCTGTTTCCGCACAAGCCTGGTACAAGCTCGGGGATGCCTGGTCACGACGGGAGAACTGGTCCGAAGCAGTTCCAGCCCTTCAGCGTTCCGTGTGGCTTCAGCCATGGACCAGCGGTCCCTACATACTGCTGGGCAAGGCTTACTTACGTCAGGAGCAGCTGGCTAACGCCGAGGGTATGCTCCGCAGAGCACTTCAGTTGGACCCGGCGAATCAGAATGCGAACTACCTTTTAGGACAGACTCTCATCCGGCTTGGAAGACCCGAAGAGGGCAAGCGCTTACTCCGCAGACCCGAGCCGCCGAAATAGTCCTCGTAGTACCTGCCCATCCGGATTTTCAGCCAATTGTCAGCTTCTATTCACGGTCTGGTAATGCAATCGTAATGGTCTACCGTTAAGGTTGGAGTAGATTATGCGGAAGATAGCCCTGATTGAAGACGATGCTGATCTCTACGCGCTCCTGAAATATAACCTTGAAAAAGAAGGTTTCACCCTTGTAGGTGCACAGACCGGAAAAGGCGCCATTGATCTGTGCCGCCGGGAACGTCCGGACCTGATTCTACTCGACATAATGCTTCCGGATTCCGATGGACTCGATATCTGCAAAGGCATCAGAAGCCATCCCGAGCTGTCTCACATACCAGTCATATTCCTGACTGCGCGCGCCTCCGAAACCGACCGGATCGTCGGTCTGGAGCTTGGCGCCAACGACTATATAGTGAAGCCGTTCTTCATTCGCGAACTCATCGCCCGGATAAAGATTCAGTTTCGGGGCCAGGTAACTGCGAGTCGCGTTCTAAAGTCCGGTGGGCTGGAACTGGATCGCAGCAGCTGCCGCGTCCGCCTCAATAACGAGCCTCTCGCACTAACAGCGACTGAGTTCCGGCTTCTGGAGTTTCTGATGAGCCGGCCCGGAGTTGTGTTCAGCCGTGAACAGCTATTGGACGCTGTCTGGGGTCACGACAGGGCTGTTACCGATCGCACAGTCGACGTTTACATTCTCCGTCTGCGGCAGAAAACAGAAAGCGATCCGGCGAATCCAACGCTGATCCGCTCCGTCCGTGGTTTTGGGTATAGTTTCAACGAAGTGGAGTCTTTGCCGACGCCCACGGCGGTAACCAGCGCTGACAGCCAGATCGCTGCAGTTTAATTGGGAGTTCCGGGACCCCGGTCAGACGACCAGGGTCCCGAAAACTAATAGTTCGAGAACTACCGAAACGCTGGCTCTTCAGCAGCGCTTGGCGTATTCCACTTCTCAGTTCCTGTAGCGGACTCGCTTCCAGTGACCTTTGACTTGGCCTGATCGTACAGATCCTGAGCTTTGTGCAACACCTCACCGCGCTGATTCCACAGCTCGGTACTGCGGTCGGCAAACTGGTTCCGACGGCGCCTGCCCTTGGAAGGATCGAACAAATACATCAAGCCAGCACCGAAGCCAGCGCAGAGTAGTCCCATCGCCAGGGCTGAAGTTCCGTCAAGACCACCAGAGCTCTGAGATTGCTTATGTTTACCGCTCACCCACTCACCCGCACCGAACGGCTGTGAGATTTCTTCTACCAGCTCTCCCACTTCCTCCTCATCCGCATGCCGCGCAATGTCGGCCTGAGCCACAATCCCGATTACGCGGCCGTCTTCATCGACAACCGGCACACGGCGGACCTGATATTCGGCCATAATACGAACTGCCTCGGAAACATCTTCATGTTCCCTGCAGGATATTGGATTCGTACTCATAACGCTGTCTACGCGAGTGCTGTACGGGTCGCGGCCTTCGGCCACAACCTCAAGCGCAATGTCACGATCGGTAACAATACCCAGTAGCTGCATCCCGGTCTGATCCGAGACCACCAGTACCGGACCAACATCCTGCTGTTTCATAATGCGTGCCGCTGTGGACACCGAGTCGCCCGGCAGACAGCACGAGGGATCCCGCGTCATAACGCTTTCAATGGTCATGTACTTTCTCCTTCCGATGTCCGACGCAGTTCAAGGGCGGTTCGTGACGTATGGTCTGAATGGTAAAATGCAGTGAGGCGTCCGAAGTACCTCTGTTTTCCCCCCAACACTCATGACTGACCGAAAAACCCGACTGGAGGCGCTGTATCAGGCGCTGGAAAAACGGATCGTTGTTCTTGACGGAGCAATGGGCAGCACCTTGCAGGCAAAGCTCTCGATCGAAGACTACGGCGGATCGCACCTGGAAAACTGTACGGACAACGTTTCCCGGATTCGCCCGGATTTGATCCGGGAAATCCACGGCCAATACTTCGCGGCAGGCGCCGACATCGTCGAGACCAATTCTTTTAACGGTCATCCCGTGTCGCTCATGGAGTTTGAGCTTGAGCCATTCACCGACGAAATCAATCACGCGGCGGCCCGCATCGCACGTGAGGCTGCGGACGAATATTCCACTTCCGACCGGCTTCGTTTCGTAGCAGGATCCATGGGTCCGACCACCAGGTCCATCACCGTGCAGCGCAACGTGACCTTCGAACATTTGCGCGAAGGCTACCGTCGTCAGGCAAGGGCGCTGGTTGAGGGTGGTTCCGACCTTCTTGTACTCGAAACCTCCAATGACACCCGGAATGTGAAGGCAGGTCTTCTGGGAATCGAAGATGTACAACGAGACCTGGGGCTTGAAATCCCTGTCATGGTGTCGGGCACAATTGAGCTGACCGGCACGATGCTTGGTGGGCAAACCGCCGACACCTTCTACGTTTCCATAGCCAATCACAAGCTGCTGTCGGTTGGATTGAACTGCGCAACAGGTCCTGAATTCATGACGGACCACATGCGCACACTCCACGAAGTGGCTGGCACGAGACTCTCCTGCTATCCAAACGCAGGTATCCCGGACGAAGAGCTGAAGTATCTGGAGACTCCGGTCAGTCTCGCTGCGCAGCTGGAGAAATTTGTCGATCATGGCTGGCTAAACCTGATAGGCGGCTGCTGTGGTACGACTCCTGCGCACATTGCGGCAATCGCAAAAATGGTCGAGGGCCGTCCCCCTCGCGCCGTTCCGCGCACACAGCATCGGACCTACTTCAGTGGCATCGATCTTCTGGAAGCTGACGACCAGAATCGACCCCTGATCGTTGGCGAGCGCACGAATGTCATCGGATCCCGTTTATTCAAGGACCTGATTGCTCAGGAAAACTGGGAAGAAGCCAGTGAGATCGCGCGGCGTCAGGTTCGCAATGGCGCGCATATCGTGGACGTCTGTTTGCAATCCACAGACCGCGACGAACTGGAGGACATCGCGCCGTTTTACGAGATGCTGATCCGTAAAGTGAAAGCACCCATCATGATCGATACAACCGATCCGAAGGGTGTGGAACTGGCGCTCACGTACTGCCAGGGCAAAAGCATCATCAACTCGGTGAATCTGGAAGATGGCGAAGAGAAGTTCGAGAAGCTGTGTCCCATAGCAAAGGCGTATGGCGCGGCGCTCGTAGTCGGGACTATCGATGAAGATCCTGTCCAGGCGCAGGCATTTACCCGCGAGCGCAAGCTTGCTGTGGCCCAAAGGTCGGTCGATCTCCTCACGACCAAATTCGGCATACCGCCCGAGGACATCATCATCGATCCTCTGGTGTTTCCCTGCGCCACTGGGGACGAAAACTACATAGGCGGCGCGGTAGAAACCATCGAAGCGCTTCGCCTGATCAAGCAGCACATTCCCTTTGTCCGGACAGTGCTCGGAGTTTCCAACATTTCCTTTGGTCTGCCTCCCGCAGCGCGGGAAGTCGTCAACTCGGTATTCCTGTACTACTGCACCAAAGCCGGGCTGGATCTGGCCATCGTGAATGCGGAGAAGCTGGAACGGTTCGCTCTCATTCCTGCGCAGGATCGCGAACTGGCTGAAAACCTCCTGTTCAATACGCCGCCCCGAAGCTTGCCCGCCGATCACCAGGATGCGGCAATTCTCGGCAACGCTCCGGAAGACTGGCGCCAGCAGACTCGCGAACAAAAGGCCGCAATCAATCAGTTCCATATCGCGGCAATCGCCGAGTGCTTTCGCGGGCGTGCCGGCAAGGGCAAAACGCAGTCGCACCGGGCCGATCTCCCGATTGACGAAAGACTGGCTCAGTACATTATTGAAGGCACGAAAGACGGCCTGGTCCCGGACCTCGACAGCAAACTGCAGGCAGGAGCAGCGCCTCTCGACATCATCAACGGGCCCCTGATGACAGGCATGGCGGAGGTCGGGCGTCTTTTCAATAACAATGAGCTGATTGTTGCCGAAGTTCTCCAGTCAGCCGAAGCTATGAAAGCCGGTGTCAATCACCTTGAGCAATTCATGGAGAAGGCCGACACCGTGGCCCGTGCCAAAGTCCTGCTCGCCACAGTAAAGGGCGACGTTCACGATATCGGCAAAAATCTGGTTGAGATCATCCTGAACAACA
>JACMLA010000756.1 GCA_014379815.1 Bryobacteraceae bacterium
AGGAACATCTCTGGACCGCTGCTCGCCGATGTCCAGACCTTCCAGCTTTAGAAGATACTCCGTGCGTTTGACGGGATCTTTCAAGACGCGGTAGCCGTCGTTCAGGAGTGCGGTGAAGTCAAGAGCAGCGGTTTGGTCGGCAACAGGCTGGCTGGTGAAGCGGTCGGGGTGGTACTGACGGCTGAGCTCGTAAAACTTGCGCTGCAGGGAGGACTCGTCGAGCACCAGTTTCCGGTCGAGACCGAATACGGCGAAGTAATCGCCGGGCAGCACCGGAACCAGAGTCATGCCGCAGTGAAGGACGTGCCGCAGCCGCAGCTTTTCTTGGCGTGAGGATTATTGAATTCGAATCCGGAATGAATGAGCGAATCTTTCCAGTCCAGCGTCATTCCGCCGAGATAGACCATGCTCTTTGGGTCGACGTAGACTTCGACGTCTTCGAAATGGAAGACGTGATCTGTCGCCCGGGGCCTCGGATCGTATTTGAACTGGTAGCTAAGGCCGGAGCACCCGCCGCCGAGGACGCCCAGACGTAAACCACCGCCTGTGACGCCCTGTTTGGAGAAGGCCTCGCGGATCTTACCGACCGCTTTGGGTGTTACTTCGATCATTCTGACTAGGCGACGACTGCCTGAGAATACGTCGCGGTTCCCTGTTTCTTTTTGTAGTCGGCGATTGCAGCTTTGATTGCGTCTTCTGCGAGTACGGAGCAATGAATCTTTACCGGGGGCAGACTCAGCTCATTCACAATCTCGGTGTTCTGGATCGCGAGCGCTTCATCGACAGTCTTGCCTTTCAGCATCTCCGTTGCCAGGGAGCTGCTTGCGATGGCGCTGCCGCAACCAAATGTTTTGAACTTTGCTTCTTCAATAACACCAGTCACCGGGTTTACTTTAACCTGAAGCTTCATAACATCGCCGCATTCGGGTGCGCCGACCATACCGGTGCCGACCTGAGGATCGCCCTTGTCCAGCGAGCCGACGTTCCGGGGATTGTTGTAGTGATCTAAAACTTTGTCGCTATAAGCCATATTCGTGTTCCTTTCAATTCGATGTTAGTGGGCAGTCCACTGAATCTTGCTAAGGTCAACGCCTTCCTGCACCAGCTCGTACAGGGGCGAAAGCTCACGGAGTTTCCGGACCACATCGACGAGGCGGTCGGCGGTGTAGTCGATCTCCTCTATCGTAATGAATCTACCGATACCGAAGCGAATGGAGGAGTGGGCAAGGTCATCGCCGAGGCCGAGAGCCTTGAGGACGTAGCTGGGCTCGAGCGTGGCTGAGGTGCATGCGGAACCGCTGGATACAGCGATGTCGTTGATGCCCATCAGAAGCGACTCGCCCTCGACATACGCAAAGCTGATGTTGAGATTGTGAGGCAGGCGATGCTCTTCAGAGCCGTTTACGTAAACCTCGTCGAGTTCTGACATCAAACGCTTTTTCAAATGATCCCGCATTGCGCGATGTCGTTCGCTCTCCAGAGCCATTTCGCGATGAGCAATTGCGCAGGCTTCGCCCAGACCAGCGATGCCCGGAACGTTCAGGGTACCTGAGCGCATCCCGCGCTCGTGACCACCACCGTCCATCTGCGCCGTGATCTGAACACGGGGGTTACGGCGACGGACATATAGCGCGCCGACACCCTTGGGGCCGTAGAGTTTGTGAGCGGTAAGCGACAACAGATCGATGTTGTCCTGAATCACATTGACAGGTATCTTACCGACAGCCTGCACTCCGTCTGTGTGAAAGAGAACGCCCTTTTCGTGGCAAATTTGTCCTATTTCCCGAACCGGCTGAACGACACCGATCTCGTTGTTGGCGTACATGATCGTGACAAGAATCGTCTTGTCTGTGATCGACTCGCGAAGCATGTCGAGGTCGACCAGGCCATCCGCTTTCAATGGCAGATAGGTGATGCGGAGGCCGTCTTTCTCGAGACGTTTGCACGTGTCGAGAATTGCCTTGTGCTCGCTGGCCGCGGTGATGATGTGATTGCCTTTTTCGGCATACATCTCGGCGACGCCTTTAATCGCGAGATTATTCGACTCGGTTGCGCCGCTGGTAAAGATGATCTCTTTGGGATTCGCTCCAATGAGTTCAGCGATCTGTTTGCGGGCTTTTTCGACGGCTTCTTCGGCTTCCCACCCGAAACTGTGGTTACGGCTGGCCGCGTTGCCAAACTTCTCGGTGAACCACGGAATCATGGCTTCGAGAACGCGCGGGTCCATTGGAGTGGTTGCGTGATTGTCGAGATATACAGGCAGCTTGACTGACATAGTGTTCTTCAAAATCTCCTTATCAAGCGGGAGGCGCGACAGCTAAATTGACCGAAACAAGAGCGTCGGGTTTTGCGATTGTGTCGCCACTTCCAGAGCAGGCGTGCTCCTCATCGCTCTCGCCAGCGCACATATCTGCAATAGTGATGCTTTGCAGCAGACGCTGGATCTCTTCATGAACTTTGCGCAGTGGTTCGCGCACATTGCATTTTCCAGCCAGACCACAGATATGGTCCTCGGTGAAGCAGGAGGTCAGAAAGATCGGCCCGTCAATCGACCGGATTACTTCCAGGGTCGTGATCTTCTGCGGCTCCCGGCGAAGACGATAGCCTCCGCTGGCACCGTGCTCAGCCTGAACGAACCCATTTTTGGCCAGCGTCTGCAGTACTTTCGAGAGAAGCGGGAGGGGAATCCCGTAGCTATCGGCGATCTCCCGGGCACTGGCGCACCCATGCTTCAGGGCCATGTGCTTTAGAGCAATCAGACCATAGTCGGCTTTGCGAGTTAACTTCAGCATAGATATCCGACTCTTCCAGTCCTAGATCCATCGTACTCCTCCTAAAACGACAAAGCAAGACCCCGCATTGGACTCACTTAAGCGAGTGCGCTCTATGCAGAACGAACCCAATTTTTCCTTTGTTTCTAACGAGATCCGTTTTCAAACGGACCAATCCGTTCAGGCGAGGATCTCACCCCAGTGTTCGGTCAAGGCGGGCGCCCACCGTTCGATTAGAACATAGCGTGTCAAGCTTTTTGCCCGAAAATGACCGGATTCATTGGGAAAAGCCCGTGTCAACGCCATTCAACGGCAGGCGATTTAGCCCACTTCCGGATCCTGGATACTCTCAACCGACCAGATCAGAACTGGAGGTTGAGGGAAAACTGGAATGATCGCGGTGGTTCCTGGGCGGTGATTCTGCCGAAAGCTCCGTTGATCGGATCGGCATTCGGTCCACGCAGGACGGGCGTGTTTTGCACGTTGAACACGTCTCCCCGGAAGCGCATACGAACGCGTTCGCCGATCGGGAATGTCTTGTTCAACGAGAAGTCCAGGCGCCGTTGCTGGTCGAATCGCGCATTCGAGAAGCGGAACGGGAACGTCCGGATGTTGCTGGCGAGAACCTGAGTGCTGGACGTGTTGAAGATGCTGGTGTTAAACCACCGGTCGGTATTGCGAGCGTCGGAGGGCAGATTCAGCTGGTTCGGATCGCCGGTAATCTGGATGTTGCCCCAGTTGATGGGCTGTCCGCTCTGTCTCTGGTAGGCGCCGCTAAGCTGCCAGCCTCCAAGCATCATGTTGGTATAGCGATTCATGTTCGCTCCAAATCTGCGGCCACGTCCGAAAGGCAGTTCCCAGATGCCCGAGCCTGCGACCCGCTGTGTACGATCGATGTCGGAAAGAGACTCGTAAGGCATCGCGTCCTGGGCTGTAATTGCAGTGGATGTAGTGTTGGCAGGACCGTTCAGGAAACTCGAGGCTTCCATGGCCCGAGACCAGGTGTGCGAAATCTGCAATGTAAAGCCCTGCCCGAAGCGCTTCTCCAACCGGCTCTGGAGTGAGTGGTACCACGAGTAGCCGACCGGATCGTTATACAGGATATTGCCAAACTGCGGATACGGTCGCAGCAGTTGTTGCCGGGAAATAGTGCCGGAGTTGAACTGCGGGTCCAGTCCGAAGAACGGATTGGGCGAGTTCGCGTTCAGGAAGTTGATTCGCGCGGTATCGCGTGTTGGTGCAGTGCTTAAATACTCAGCCGGAAGCGCGTTCAGGTTGCGAAGGACCGGGAGGCGTGTGCCGCGGTTTCCAACGTACGAGCTTTCAAGAACGAATCCGGCTGGGAACTCGCGCTGCAAGCCGATAGACCAGCGCTGCGCGTACGGCATCTTGCGATCTTTGGGGAAGACGGTCAGATTCTGATTCAGATTGGTTCGCAATCCCCCTGCGGCCGCTGCGACAGGCAGTAAGCCATCGGGCAGTGGGTTCGCCAGTGTTGACTGAAAGGTCAGACCGTTGTCGACAGTTGGCTGGATGATCGTCGACTGCGTGAAACCGGACAAGTTCGCCGTGGTGCGAAAGGATCCGAGCGAACCGTAGAAGATACCGTAACCGGTGCGAAGGACGGTCTTCGGGTTCAGCTGGTAGGCGATGCCAATGCGGGGCAGTAACATTAGCCCGGTGGAGTTCCAGAAATCGCGGGAATTGCCGGCGGTGTTGGCAAACAAGGGTCCCCCAAGTACGCGAAAAGAAGAGACAGGGAGTTCCGGTATCGGATTGCGTCCATAGTTTGCGATCGCCGCACCAGCAACCGGGTTGGGAGTCGTGGGGTCGAACTGCGTGACCGAGCGATCGAAACGTTCGGTTACCGGAGACTCGTACTCCACGCGCAAGCCGAGGTTCATTGTGAGCTTCTGGGTAAGCTTCCAGTCATCCTGGAAATATCCCGCCCAGTATTTGTCCTGTGTCGCGAAACTACCGGTGCGCTGCGCATTGCCGCCGGGAATGCCGAGGAGGAGCGATACGAGTTCTGCGCCAACCGGGGGGGCCGGCGACGTATTGAGCGGACCTCGTCCCCATTCGCTGCTGAAGTTCAAAACAGGAGAGGTGGAAGCCGAGAAGCGATTGGAAAACACACGATAGAGACGGAATTCTGGTCCAAATTTCAGGGTGTGCTTACCGCGGATGTTGGTAAAGTTTCCGACAAACGAATGCACCAGTGACGAAGCGGCCCCATCTCCACCCTCAGACGGGCTCAGCGATGTTAACGAACCTAGCTGTACGTTCGGAACTGCGGACTCTCTGGGGAACAGGCTCACGAATTGTGGCGAGAATCCCAGCGATGACAGATCGAATCCCTGGCTCGTCCGACGTTCCGGAAATATCTGCTGCGTTAGTCCATAACGGAAATTCAGCAGGAATGTTGGCGTGAACATGTGAACTTCATCAAGGGCAATACCGCGGTTGATCCGATTCAGGATGATGCCGTTCACATCGTTGCCGAAAGCTCGGTTTTTATCCTCTTCCCAGTAATCGCGGTGCAGGCGGATGAAGACACGGTCTTTCTCACTGAAGACATGATCCACGCGACCGATTGTGGCCCAGTAGTCTTCAATTGCTTTTCCGGAGAACAGATAATTCTGCGCGCCGTTGGCAGCCCCGGGCTGATTAGGCAGAGGGTACAGCGCGAGAATGTTTCTCGCGATGGGACTGATACGGCTTGGCGGAATGATGTTGTCGGGAAACGGTTGCCGGCTGAACGTGCCATTTGCGTTGGCCTGAATCGTAGCTGGATCGTAGAGCTGGTAGTTCGTCCCGAGCCGCAGCAGATCGGAGAAATCGCCGTTTCGCCACGCTTCTCGTGGGACAGTGGACTGCGTGGCTCCCACGTTGGGATCACCGAACTTGTTCGCTTCCCAGGTCCAGTACCAGAACGTCTTGTTTTTGCCGTTGTAGAGCTTCGGAAGCATGACGGGACCACCACCGGAAAGACCATACCGGTTGTCCTGATAGATGGGCAGCTTCTGATTGGCTCGATTCTGGTAGATCGTCGGGGTGTCGAGCTTAGAATGTCTCAGCCACCACCAGGCGCTGCCATGGATGTCGTTGGTACCACCTTTGGTCGAGATATTCACCACAGACCCGGTCGTATGACCCAGCGAAGCGTCGAATACGGAAGTCTGCACCTTGAACTCTCCAAGAGATGCCTGGGGTGGCGAGAACGCGACCCGGACGTTTGTCCCGTCGGAAAACGTATTAACGACCCCATCGATGTTGAATTCGTTATTGAACAGGCCGGACCCGTCTGTTGAGAACTGCGACGGCGCGTTGTTGAAAGCAGCCTTCCGCAGACGCATATCGGTGCCATTCACGGTTCCGGGGGCCAGCAGTGCAAACTCCATAGCATTGCCGGAGAACAAAGGCAGCTCCAGAATCCGCCGCTCGTCGACAACCTGTCCCAGCGAAGCTTCCGCTGTCTGGAGCAGAGGTGTTTCGGCGGTGACATTGACCGTTTCGTTGACATCGCCGACGGTCATTTGCACATCGACCGTGACCACATCGCCGACTCGGATTTGAACGTTCTCCCGCTGGAACTTGCGGAAACCCGCGCTCTCCACGACCACGGTGTATGTCGCCGGTACCAGGAACGGGACTGTGTAGTTCCCGCTTTCATTGGTCTTGATTGCGATCGCTACTCCGGTAGCTACGTTGGTGACGCGAACTTCCGCCCCGGCAACGTTAGCTCCGGTAACGTCCGTCACTTGCCCGGAAACCGTTCCGCGGGCATCCTGCTGGGCGCTCAACGTCGCGAGCAGAGAGAGGCTTAACAACAAAACTAGCGAACGAGTCATGAATCGGCGGTACCCCTTGGTTGGTACCAATTCTATAACAAAGCTAACAGTTCTATGACAGAGCTCACAGTCGCGCCGCGCCGCAAAAGCTCTGCGCTATCCTCCTGATGTAGTTGGAACGATGAATTTTTCTTGCATCGAAAGCTCCTGGAGAAGCAGATGAACGAGGAACGGTACGGCGAGTTGTTGAAGCAGATCCGGCCGAGGCTGATTGAAACGGTCGAGGAACACGAGCGCCTGCTTTCCGTCGCCGAAGGCATGATGGAGAAGGGTGATGCGCTATCCGAGGAAGAGCGGGAAACGCTGGCCCTGATTGTATTGCTGATTGAAGCTTTTGAATCGCAGGTATTGCAGGACGATGAGGAAGGAGAGGTTGAGGACGAGCCGGAAATCGACGAAGAACCGGAGGCTACGCATATCACTTTGCAAAAGCTGATGGGTTCGCACGGCCTCGATCTGGGAGACATTGCTCCATTGCTGGGAACTCCGCGGCAGGCGCAGGAAGTGCTTGATGGCAAGCGCGCCATTACGGCAGGTCAGGCGAAAGAGCTGGGCAAGTACTTTGCAGTTCCGCCGAAGTTGTTTCAGACTTAAGCGCTCAGATCCGGCTGACAAACCGATTTCCCTGGATATAAAAGCGTAAAGGCCAGTCGGCGCATTTCGATATGCCGATGCGGGGTGTGGTCACGATTTCGGGTTTGTTGCCCTCGCCTTCGTGCACGGAGACAGGTCCCTGCAGAAGGTCCGTTCCGTTGTGCTCGCGGGATATTCCGAGTGCCTGAGTTAGCTTTCCCGGCCCGGAAGCGAGATTTTCATCCTTGCGCGACCTCGGCCTTCTTTGACGCATCAGCTCGATGCCTGCACGTGGCTCCAGTGCACGGATCAGGACGCAACCCGGAATCCCTTTTGGCTCCGCGACGATGTTCAGGCATTCATACATGCCGTAAATCAGATATACGTATACGTGTCCGGGCTCGCCGAAGATTACTTTTGTCCGCTCCGTGATACCCCTCGACGAATGTGCTGCGAGATCGTCGGCGCCCAGGTATGCTTCTGTTTCGACTATGATTCCCGACGCGGGTCCGTGCCGGAGTACTTTGCCGAGCAGATCGCGCGCGACATCCGGGGTACTGCGTTCGTAGAAGCTGCGGGGCAGGAGGTCCCTGCCTTTGCTCATGCGATCTGAGTGACCTGGGTACGGATGCGGAGCCAGTACACGACGGCTCCGACCAGAACGGTTCCGATCGCGAGCAGCGAAACCCGGCTCTGCAGGGTGAAGCCATAGACGGTCATCCATCCACCTGCGACGACAAAGAGCGTGGGAACAAGAGGCCAGGCAAAGCTTACGGCGGGAAGCTTTTTCCAGTCAGAGTGACGGCGGCGGAAGACAAAAACGGAGGCGACTGCAAGCATGGCAGTGAAGTTCAAAGTCATGCCGATATAGAAGAACAGCTGTGGGAAAGGCGTCAGGGTCATCAGCATGGAACACACGCCCTGAGCAATGATGGCGACCACGGGAGTCCGGAATCGTGGATGCACTTTGGCGGCGATTGGGAAGAAGGCCTTGTTGCGAGCCATAGCGTAGTACACGCGCGGACCGATGGTGACCATCGCGCTTACCGAAGAGATGATGGCAATCGCCATGATGGCGCTGAAGACGCCCGCGATCTGAGGACCGAACAGCCTTTGGGCGGCCAGGGAACCAATCGCGATGACACCCTTCATCTGTTCCAGAGGCGCGGCGTACAAAAAGACCATGTTCAACCCGAGGTACAGTACGGCGACGAGGATCGTGCCGGAGATCAGGGCAACAGGCAAAACACGGGCCGGTTCGCGAATCTCCTCCGCGACGTAGGTTGCCGCGTTCCAGCCGCTATAGGCCACGTAGATCCAGAAAAGGCTGATCGCGAACTGCTGGGCGATCGGAGTCTCCGTCGTCCGGACTGCGTCCATGCTGAAGTGCTGCCAGTTTCCGGTGCCAAACCCAAAGCCTGCCACGATCAGGCAAAGCACAACGGCGATCTTGAGTGCCGTTAGAAAGTTCTGGATGACGGCCACACGCTGGATTCCAAAAATGTTTAGCAGAGTAAAGACGCCGATCAGCGCGCAGGCGGCCAACTGCGCCCCGCCGAAACGGAAGATCCAGTCGCCGGAGCCCTGAGTGAAGAAGGAATTCGCATTCTTCAGCGCCGGAAAGAAAAAGCCCAGATAGTCGGAAAACGCCAGAGCTGCTACGGCAATTGGGGCCGAGAACCCAGCAAAGAACGATACCCAGCCAGTGATGAAGCCCCACGCCGGTCCATAAGCTTTGGTGAGATACACGTATTCGCCGCCAGAACTTGGGAAATTAATGCCGAGTTCGGAGAAGCAGAGCGCTCCGCACAGCGCCAAGACGGCACCGGCAATCCATATCAGAAGGAAGAGGGTGGGATCTCCTAGCTGTCCTGCAAGGAATCCACTGGTCGTGAAGATTCCGGTGCCGATCATATTGGAGATCACGAGGGCGGTTGCGCTGACAACACCAAGCTGGCGTACGAGGGACACCGGGGCGGGCGAAGGGGTGGAAACCACAGTGCCCGCTATTGTAACTGGCGGCTCTAGCTGGCGGCTCGGATGGGCGACGTCAGGGGGAACAGGTTGTTCTCGTAGGTGTCGTACACCTTTTCAAAAACGCGATCCCAGGAGATGGAACAGGCGTGGTCGCGGGCCGCGCGGCGCATACGCTCGTGCTGTTCACGATCATCCATGAGCTCCAGGACACAGCGCACAAAGGCGCGGTCATCGGCAGCTACGAATCCGGTGACTCCGGACCGGACGAGAAACTTAGGTCCTCCACAGATTGTGACAACGGCGGGAACTCCGGAAGCAAGCGCTTCGAGGATGACGTTTCCAAACGTGTCGGTATGGGAGGGGAATGCGAAGACATCCATGCTGGCGTAGGCTCGGGCGAGTTCCTCTCCGCGCAGAACTCCAGGAATCTCGGCCCGCTGCATGTTTTGCCGAAGCCACTCTTCTTCGCCACCAGGACCGATGATCAGGAACTTATAGTCGGTGTGTCCCGCGGCAATGATGGCATGTTCGAGATCGGCGAGGAAACGGACGTTCTTCTCAACGCTCAGACGTCCGACGTATCCGATGGTGAACGGCCTGGGTCCGTCTTCACGCTTACGAGGGGTGTACATCTCCGCGTCGACTCCGCGCTGCATAAGGAAACAGGGCTTACGCGTCCGGGTGGCAAGCAACTCTACCAGTTCCTGATTTGGCGCAAATAAGAGACGCGCAATTCCATAGAAGCGAGCGGCTCCGTTGAGGGCGCCACGTTCGGCGGCTTGCGACACGACCTGCACGGGACCGGCGGGGAGAAACGACAGCAGCTTTTCGAGGCGGCGGCCCGCGTACTCATGGACGTTGGTGTGCCAGGAAGCTACCAGCGGGATCCTGAGCTCGTGCGCCATCCACGCGCCGAGCATACCGATATCTCCGGGGCCGGTGACGTGGAGTAATTCGGGACGAAAAGACGAAAATGCCTCAAGCAAATCTTTTCTGTAACGCCATAGCAGGAGATCGAACGAGAGTTCCGAATCGGACTCCAGATTAAAGGCTGCAGCGCTTCGCTGGAGTTCGTAGATTGTCACCTGGCCATCGTGATCGAGCCGGGTGTGGGGACCTGCATGGACGCTGAAGAAAGGGAATTGCCGCCGGCGAGCGAACGCTTCAAACTGGCGGCTGGTGAGAGCGACGCCATTGACTTCATGAAACGAATCGGAAAAGAAAGCTACTCGCCGGACCGAATTCATGTCGCTCCTTCCTGCCTCTCCGACAGGGCTATGCGCAACGCTACCCGGAGCCGGCGGCTTTCGAGCAGGCGAACTCCGTTCATGAAAACTTTCACTACTGGCGGGCCATCGCCGGTCCACAACGATGACAAACTTCTAATCGAACCGTCATCGCGTTGAAAGAAAACTCGATCAGTCCATAGCCGCCGACCTTCCGGCAGCTCCGGATATTCCCGCACTACATCCAGTACGCCCTGCAGCAGACGCAACCTTACCGGCTCCCGATACTGATTCAGGAATAGCACGGTACTCAATTTATTGTTGCGAACCTCATCGACGAACTCCGGAAATGTGGAAGCATTTGTGAGATTCACATTTGCATTTGGCTCACATCCATGACGGTCGCCTCCGGAGATCAGCGGCAGCCCGGTCTCTTTCGAGAACTGCGCGACGGTTGCGTTTTCATTCCAGGAGCGGAGCCCATTCAACTCTGCTGCATGCAGGTACGGCCGGTAGTTGGAGATGAAGCGATTGAGCAGAGCCCGGTGTGCATCGGTACCAATTCCTGGCTCATCCCACAGAGGGTGATTCAGAACGATGAGCGTGGAACGATAGCCGGCCAGCATCTCGAATACGCCGCGCAATCGGGCCTCGTCGGGGGATGCGGTAAAGGCCGTGAGCACCTCCATCGTCGCGTGGGCGTGCTTTGATGGCAGATTATGCACCCCGACATGGAAGAACGATGCACCGTAGGGAACGGTCCACTCCACAGAGATCGGC
>JACMLA010000093.1 GCA_014379815.1 Bryobacteraceae bacterium
CAGCCAATCAGGTCCCGTTCGGTAATCTGCCGGCCACCACCTGCTCCACCCATCCCACCACGTCCCGGAAACCCACCGCCTCCTCCTCCAAAGATGCCGTCACCGGTACTGGTGCTGGCGTCTGCCAGCATCGCGTTGTTCTGGCCGAGCTGGAAGCTGAAGCGACCCTTCGAATCGGTCCATTGTTCGGGACGCGCGACGCCGTTGCACACCCGCTCAATCTGAACCGGCTCCGGCGGCGGCGTGCCGTCGTCCATCATTACTTTCCCCGAGAAGAAAAAAGTTCGCTGCATTTCCGGAAACTGGTTCCTGTCCTGCTCGTTGGGGAACCGTCCCTGCTGGCGACCTCCGGGATCCGTGGGATACCCAGGCTGCCTCCCAGGAGTACCGGGAGAAGGCGATGTTGGCGCAGTAGGAGCAGGCGCAGGCGCCGGAGCGTCCTGTCCACTTACAAGACTTGAGAGAAGGAGAAGCACTCCGGGATAAGTAGAGCGGAGAGTACGGCTGGACATAGACCACAAACCTCGTCGCCCCATAATGACACAAACAGGGCTCCGCGGCCCCGAAGGTGGCAGAGCTGTGTTAGGCTTGAAATTGTCTAATCGCGGGGACGTAGCTCAGTTGGTTAGAGCGCCGGCCTGTCACGTCGGAGGTCGCGGGTTCGAGCCCCGTCGTCCCCGCCAACTCCACCGACATTAAACCACCTGCACTTCGGCAGCATCTATCCGTCAGGATCTGTTCCGTTGCCAACCCTTTCTATTCGAAATGCAGTTAAGGACTACACCTCGGAAAGCGGTCCCGTGCGGGCGCTGCATGGGGTTTCCCTCGACGTAACCGAGGGTGAACTGATTGCTCTGGTCGGCAGAAGCGGCTGCGGCAAGTCCACGCTTCTAAACCTTGCAGGTGCGATGGATTTCCCGACCTCTGGGGAAGTGTGGATCGGCAGCACACTGACGTCGACCCTCGATGATGCCGGCCTGACCCACCTGCGCCGCACCCAGATCGGGTTCATCTTTCAGTCCTTTCAATTGCTGCCTACCTTAACCGTGGCCGAAAACGTCGAGCTGCCACTGATGCTGGCCGGCAAATCCGATGTCCGCCGTACGGCTCTCCAGCGTTTGGGCGAAGTGGAAATGGAGAGTTACGGTTCGCGCATGCCGTACCAGTTGTCAGGAGGCCAGATGCAGCGCGTGGCGATCGCTAGGGCTCTTGTACACTCACCCAGTTTGTTGCTTGCTGACGAACCGACTGGCAACCTCGACAGTGCCACTGGCGATCTCATTCTGGAGTTGCTGCGGCGGCTCTCTACAGAACGCAGAACGGCGGTTGTGATGGCGACACACAGCACCGAAGCAACCGGGCTGGCCGATGTAGTGGTCAAGCTTCGCGATGGACGCGTGGAGAGTGAATGCCGTACCTCGCCATCTTTTATCGCCTGATTGTCCGGCCCCTCAGGTCCGAGCCCGTTCGAACCGGGTTGACTGCACTGGCGGTGGCACTCGGAGTTGCGGTGGTGCTCGCAATCGAACTGGCTGGTGAAGCTGCTGCGGGTTCCTTTCGCAGCTCGATGGAAACGCTGACGGGCAAAGCCGACTTTGAGATTACCGGAACAGCAGGTGTTCCCCCTCAGGTCCTGGCGCGGCTCGCGACACTTCCGTATGACCTCAAACTCCGCCCGCGCATCGAGGACTACGTCATCGTTTCCGCTACGCGCCGGACCGTCCCATTTATCGCTGTCGATGTGCTGACAGATGTGAACGCAGAGGACGTCGCGCAAGGCGAGAACGTGACTGGTGCGTCCACTGCATTCGCGAGCGAGAACTCCGTATGGGCAGGCAAGTCGCTGGGCTGGAAAGCCGGCGACAAGGTAAAGCTGCTGATCAACGATACCGAAGGCGAGTACACGATTGGCGGCGTTCTTCCAGAGTCGGCTGGCGACGTGATCGTTACCGACATTGCCCCCGCGTCCAGGATTCTACGCAGGGCCACCGGTACTCTCGACCGCATCCTGATTGAAACTCGCGGCAGCGGCGATTCCGCCACATGGGAACGAATCCTGCGCGAGGCGGCCGGTCGCGAAGTCACGGTCAACCGCTTTGGATCCCGAACGGAAGAGAACCGCAAAATGCTGGCTGCGTTTCGCTGGAATTTGCGGGTCCTGAGCTACATCGCACTGGTGGTTGGGGCCTTTCTGATCTACAACACCGTGTCTGTCTCGGTGGTGCGCCGCCGGAATGAGATAGGGATTCTGCGCGCCCTCGGAGCAACACGCTGGGGAGTGCTCGCGGCGTTCCTTGGTGAGGCAGCTTGCTTTGGCCTGGTTGGCGGAATCGTTGGTCTGCTGCTGGGCCGGTTGATGGCGGAAAGTGCGGTAGGTCTGGTCGCCGTTACTGTAGATGCTCTGTATGTCAGCAGTACGCCGGGAGATATCGCGCTGACTCCGGTCGTCGCGCTGATTGGCATTCTGATCGGACTTGGAGTCTCCATAGCCTCGGCATTCGCACCTGCCTGGGAAGCCTCGCTGGTGCCCCCGGTAGAAGCCATGTCGCGGGGCCGCGCCGATCATCAGACCCGGACGCGCTTCCGGCAAAGTCTTATCTTGACTGCCGTTCTGTGCATAATCGCCGCGGCGCTTGCCACACTGCCTGCCTATGGCGACAAGCCAGTGTTCGGATACCTGTCTGCTCTTGCCCTGATCGGAGCCCTCGCTGCGGGTATTGCCCCCCTGGTAGCAACCTTCTCCCGTGTCCTGACAGCACCGATGCGAGCGCTCTTTGGAGTCGAGGGTCTGCTGGCGACCCGTAGTCTGCAGGCGTCTCTGCGGCGTACTTCCGTTCTGGCGGGAGCTCTCGCCACGGCAATCGCGATGACTGCCTCAGTAGGCATCATGGTCGGGAGCTTTCGCGAGACCGTTCTGGTATGGATGGAAGACCGGTTGAAAGCCGACCTGTATATCCGGCCTGCTGGACCCGTCGGTGTCGATCGCCACCCCACCATGGCCGCGGACTCAGCCGAGCGGCTTCGGGCACTACCCGAAGTAGCCGCGGTCGACACGTTTCGCGCTTACGAAATCACGTATAACGGACGACCCGCGACACTGGCGGGTGGGGAATCGCAAGTCTCAGGGGAGTACACGCGCCGCGCCTTCGTTTCCGGTTCCGACGTCAAAAGAATCTTCGATGAGCTTGCCACGAAACCGGACGCTGCCATCGTCAGTGAGCCATTCGCCAGTAAACACAACGTCCACGCTGGCGACCGTCTGAAGCTGCAGCTTGACGGCCGGGACGTGACCTTCCGGGTGCTGGACATCTACTACGACTACACCAGCGAGCGAGGGTACATCATCGTCGACCGCCGGACACTTCTGCGGTACCTCCCCGATCCCGCTCCTTCGAATGCCGGCGTATACCTCAAGCCCGGAGTGTCCATTGAAAAGGGTAAGGATGCCGTAGAGAATGCGTTGGCCGGGCGACGGGTTCTTATCTTCAGCAACCGGAGTCTCCGCGAAGAGGCAATGCGCACCTTCGACCGCACCTTCTCGATTACCTACGCCCTCGAAGGAGTCGCGGTGTTCGTGGCCATCATGGGCGTTGCGGGCGCGTTACTGGCTCTGGTCATCGATCGCCGGCGTGAGTTTGGACTGCTGCGGTTTATGGGTGGCGCCACGGGCCAGATTCAGCGCCTGATCCTCTTCGAAGCCGGGCTGCTGGGTTTGCTCGCCAACATAGCAGGACTGGGACTGGGAGTACTGCTTTCGCTGCTTCTGATCTACGTCATCAACAAGCAGTCTTTTGGGTGGACCATTCAATTCCACTGGCCGGTCGCTATGCTGCTGGGCTCACTCACGCTGGTCTTTGTGGCTACTGTTGCCGCTGCACTGTACCCGGCCCGCGTCGCCACCAGGCTGAACCCCATCGAGGTAATTCATGAAGAGTAAAGCCCTAGTCATTGCTCTGCTTGCGTGCGCCCCTGGGTACTCAGCCGGCGTTCAGGAAAAAGCCCCATATCGCCTCGCGCTTCCTGGTTACAAATACGAGTTCCCGCGCGATCACTTCAGCCATAGCGATTACCGCACCGAGTGGTGGTACTACACGGGAAATCTTCGCTCCTCCGAAGGAAAGCGCTTTGGCTTTGAGCTTACATTTTTTCGCCACGCGGTCGAACCAAAGCTGCCTGCCGGCGCGGGAGTCTGGGATGTGCGCGATGTGTGGATGGCGCATCTCGCACTCAGCGATATCGATGGAGGGCGTTTCTTCAATACCGAACGCATGAATCGTTCCGGCCCCGGTCTCGCGGGTGTTGACGCGGCACGAGGTCTGGTTTGGAATGGCAACTGGTCAGCGCAGTGGACCTCCCCCGACGATCAGCAGCTAAAAGGTATTGGGGAGAATTTTCAGTTCAACCTGAAGCTGCATTCCGCCAAAGCGCCCGCAATCCATGGGATCAATGGAGTGAGCCAGAAGTCTGCCGGTGAAGGACGGGCTTCGCAGTATGTTTCCCTGACACGCTTGCAGACAAAAGGGACGGTAACCCTCGAAGGTAAGGAGTATGCCGTCGAGGGAGCCTCGTGGATGGACCACGAGTTCTTCTCCCACTCCCTCGAATCCAACGTGACTGGCTGGGACTGGTTCAGTCTGCAGTTCGACGACGGCTCCGAACTGATGCTGTACCGGCTGCGACGCAAGGATGGTTCGACCGAACCGTATTCCTCTGGAACCTACATAGACGCTGGGGGCCAGACGCGCCATTTGAAACTCGCGGACTACACGCTGCAGCCTGGGAAGATCTGGTCCAGCCCGCGAACGAAAGCTGCCTATCCCATCGAATGGACAGTGAGCGTTCCGACCCTTAACATCAGCTGTCGTATCAGTACGCGGTTACCCCAGCAGGAGCTGGCTGGAAAACACGGAACCTCTCCCAGTTACTGGGAAGGAGCTATCGAAATCGACGGGACGAAAAGCGGGGCACCTCTAAAAGGTCGCGGATATTTGGAAATGACGGGCTATGCTGGCCCAGTCCGTCTCGACTAGCCTGCATAACTCACTTAGCGCAACGGCTTTCTACCGGTGCTCGTCAGGTCTTTTGCCCAGCGCTCTTCCGCAAGCTGGTATTCTCTCCGCGAGACATAGGCACGCCCGCAGGTACAGTGGAGCACGTTCACCTGCTCGTCATACCACTCATCGGGAAGCTCAATATAAGTGCTGCCCTCAAGAAAGTCCCGGCAATCGCATGCGGCTGGCCAAACTGCCCGCCATAAAGCAGCGCTATATACAAACCCTAAAGCAGCAAAGAAGATTATCGCGCCCATCAGCTACTGGCAAATCCCAGAAAAGCATCTGATTTCCAAAGCTCTCCCATGCGAATACTAGCGGAACCATCGAGTGTTTAGGGACATTGACCAGTACCAGGCGGTGCAACTGGTACCAATGGCCCATGTTGATTAATCGGAAAGCCACGCGCAATTAACGGAATATTGACTCGATTTTGCGAAATCTATTCTGACTTTAGGCAACTGTTTAAGGGGCGAAGCAGCAGAAGCTTGCTATGGAGTGAACGATTGTTATCCTGAGGCAGAAAATGGCGACGCAGACTACCGTCGCGGTTGTTGCTGAAAAACCTTCGGTGGCACGCGACATTGCACATGTCCTGAACGCCACAAAGCGCGGCGATGGCTATCTGCATGGTGACGGTTATGTAGTTACCTGGGCGATCGGCCATTTGGTCGCACTGGCCCAACCTCACGAGATGCGGCCGGAGTGGAAATCGTGGCGGCGCGATCAGCTGCCTATGCTTCCGGAACGCTGGCCTTTGATTGTTTCGGAGAAGACAAAAGACCAGTACGAAGTCGTTCGCAAAATTCTTAGCTCACCCCGTGTCGACAGCGTGGTTTGCGCGACGGATGCAGGCCGGGAAGGCGAGCTGATTTTCCGCTACATATATGAAGCATCGGGGTGCACCAAGCCTGTGCAGCGGCTCTGGATTTCGTCGCTGACTCCTGAGGCAATTCGGGACGGTTTCGCCAAACTAAAAGACGGGGCCGAGTACGACGCTCTGGCAGATGCAGCTCGGGGTCGAAGCCGGGCTGACTGGCTGGTCGGCATGAATCTTTCGCGGGCCTATACCCTCGCGTGCAACGAAGAGTTTTCAGTGGGTCGCGTGCAAACGCCGACGCTGGCCATTCTGGTGGAACGGGAACTCGCCGTCCGAAACTTCGTCCCGGAAGACTATCGCAACGTGGTGGCAACGTTCTCGCCGCGCCAGGGTCAGCAGTACGACGGAACGTGGTTCCGGCCAGGCATCGAGCCCATGGACACAGCCATGAAGCTGCCCTCGGACGGCGAGGAAGCCGGGACCATTGCTGGCCGTGTCAAAACGGGTAGCGCTTCGATCGAAAGCATTGAGGCGCAGACAAAGCGCATGTCCCCGCCGCCACTCTACGACCTGACGGAGTTGCAGCGCCATGCCAATCGGCTATATGGCTTCAGTGCCACACGAACTCTGGAAGTGGCGCAGGCCCTGTACGAGAAACATAAACTGATCAGCTATCCCCGAACGGATAGCCGTCATTTGTCTGGCGACGTCGCACGAACTCTGCCGAAAATTGTTCGCGTGATTGCGCCCGCATATGCCGATTCGCTCGCGCCCGGGACAGGCGAGCGGCCCCTCAGCAAGCGCTACGTGGACGACAGCAAAGTCAGTGACCACCACGCCATCATTCC
>JACMLA010000757.1 GCA_014379815.1 Bryobacteraceae bacterium
CGATACCAGGCTCGGCGCAGCGGCCCAGTTCCAGTTGGTGAAGAAGGAGTGATTGTCACGGGTTTGTCTCGCAGCCTGAGACGGGTGAGTTGTCCCGCCAACGTTGCCGAAAGGATTGCGCCACGTACTCTTGTTGAAACGGAGGCTGAGACGATGGGCAGTGCTAGCCTGCCAATCGGCGCGGGTTAGATATGTGTTAGTGGAAAAATCGTTGGCAAACTCGAACCGTTGACCGCCAAACCCCTGAGGTGTGGTAACGACAGTTGACGGCTGACGCTCCCCCTCATAAGCTCCGAAGATGAACAGTTTGTCTTTCAGAATAGGCCCACCGAACGTTCCGCCAAACTGCTGATTTTTGAACGGAAGGACTCGCTGTGCGATCGGGTCTGCGGCATTGACAGCATCGCTTCGGAAGTACCCGTATGCGGAGCCGTGAAAGCTGTTGGTGCCGGACTTGGTTTGCGCGTTTACCTGCAATTGTGCAGACCGGCCCAGCGTTGCGTCGAAGCGGTTGGTAATGACCTGGAACTGAGCCATTGCCTCGCGGCTGTACTGGGGCTGGCCGAATCCTGTGCCCGCTGCGTTCTGCGTAACCTGCTGGCCATCAACGTTGATCTGGAAGCGACCCTGATTGCCGTTGCCAACCGGTGCGGTGGAAACCGCGTTTACCGTAACGCCCGGCACGAGAAGAGACAACTCCATCCAGTTACGGCCATTCAGAGGCGTGTTGGTCATGCGGCCAGGGTCGACGTTTCCCCCGACCTGAGAAGAATTGACGTCGATCTCGGTGATCTCCGCCGACACGTCAACCGTCGTTGCCGCGTTTGCGGGCTGCAGCTGTATGTCGACCGTGACGGTCTGGCCGACCAGCAGACTCATGGTGCGCTCGGCAGGGGTGAACCCGGGCACCTCTACCCGGAGGCGATAGGATTCGGCTGCGAGAGCGGGAAACGAGTAGGTACCGCCTGGGGCAGTCAGCGTGGACCGCGTCGCCCCGCCGCCTTGTTGCAGCAGGCGGACAACAGCCTCTGGAATGACGGCACCGCTGGTGTCCGTAATCGTCCCGGAGACAGATGTTTGCTGCGCCAGAGATGACGCGGCGGAGAGCAGAATCAGGAAGGCAATCCGCTTCACTGCGACACCTCGAGAATTGTGTTGGTGATCAGCTTGAGTCCTGTTACCAGCGAGGCGACAGGGACACGCTCATCGTTGCCATGCATACGGCGAAGGTCTTCGAGGGTAATCGGGTAAGGGTAGATTCCGTAGACCGGGATGTTTCGGGAACGCCACGCGTAGGAATCGGTGCCGGCCTGGAAAAGGTATGGAGTGACGAGCGCTCCCGGATAGGTGGCCTTGGAGTGCTTTTCCAGTGCCGCGTAAAGCTCGGTGTTTCGCGGAGATTCGGCAGGCTTACGCGCCGCCATGGTCGCCATGCGCTTCTCCATCTCTTTCTTCTGCTCTTCTGTAAGTTTGGAGCCGGCCATCATGCTCGACATGCGGGCCTGCTCGACTTCGACCATAGGATCGTTGATTACGGTTTGCAGTTCGTCGATCAGTTCGCCGGCTGTTGTACCGGGAATCGTGCGGAAATTAATGGTCGCTTCGGCAGAGCCTGGAATGACATTTCCGCGAAAACCGGCATTCATCAGAACGGGCGCGATCGTGTTGCGCATGATCGCGTGTAGCAGGGCGTCGCTGGCACTGATGGCTTTGTCGGCTTCCTTTACTTGCTCCGGCGTTCCTGACACAAGATTTCGGAAATGTGTCTTCATAGGCTCATCGCTAACTTGCGAGAGCGTCTGAAAAAAAAGCTTCGTGGAATCGTTAAGCCGAACCTTCGTGTCGTACGCGGAGAGCTTCGTCAAGGCACGCGCGAGACGATAAATGGCGTTATCGGGTAGGGGCATCGAGCTGTGGGTCGAGGTGCCCTTTGCCCGAATAATGAGCGATACTCCTGACTTGTCAGCGGTCGAGATGCTGACGTATTGCACTTTGCCCTGATCGTTTTGGATAATCCAGCCGCCTTCGTTCAGCGAGAACTCGCAATCGATTTTGTCCCATGCGCGTTCCGCAAGCCAGCCTGTGTTGTAGAGCCCGCCTTCTTCGTCCGCTTCCACAAG
>JACMLA010000758.1 GCA_014379815.1 Bryobacteraceae bacterium
AAAGACGATCGCCGCGTCTCCAGCATCGCCGCTACCGGATTCGGCCTCAGCGCCCTGTGCATTGCCGACCGCCATGGCTTTGGCAAATCCTCAGAGCTGAAAGCGAGGGCTGAACGCACTCTCGAGTTCTTCGCGCGCCGGGCCTTCCACCAGAATGGCTTCTTCTTTCACTTCCTCGACATGTCGACTGGAGAGCGCCAGTTTAACTGCGAGTTATCTTCCATCGACACGGCATGGCTGCTCTGCGGCATAATCCACGCAAGACAGCATTTCGATTCGAAAAACATTCGCCGCCTCGCCGGTGAGATCATCGACCGGGTTAACTGGCCCTGGATGCTGAACGGTGGGCCTACCTTGTCTCACGGCTGGACCCCGGAAACTGGTTTTCTGCCCTATCGCTGGGACGAGTATGCCGAACTCTTGTCGATGTACCTTCTGGCCATCGGCTCCAACGCCCATCCAGTACCCGTCTCTACGTGGGATGCGTGGGAGCGTCCCGCAAAGATTGAAACTCAGGGTACAGTCTTTATCGAGTCGCCAGCGCCACTTTTCGTCCATCAGTATTCCCACGCATGGTTCGATTTCCGGGATCAGCAGGACGGTTATGCCGACTACTTTGCCAACTCTACGGTCGCAACAATTCGCCACCGCGATTTCTGTCTCAGCCTGAAAGACCGCTTCCCCTGGTTCGACAACGAGATGTGGGGCATTAGCGCGTCCGATTCACGCTACGGCTACATCGACTGGGGTGGACCCGGTACAAAGTCGAATCGCCGCATAGACGGTACCCTCGTGCCCTGCGCTCCTGGGGGCTCGCTGGTCTTTCTGCCTCAGGAATGCAGCCGGGTTCTCGAGGCTATGCTGGAGCGCTACGGCAATCAGGTCTGGACGCGGTACGGTTTCATCGATGCGTTTCATCCGCAAGGCTGGTCCGGACCCGACGTCCTAGGAATCGACCTCGGGATCATGCTTCTGATGGCCGAAAATCTGCGCTCCGGTAGCGTCTGGAGCACCATGTCGACAGCCCCGGAAGTCCGTCGTGGATTCAAAAACGCGGGTTTTTACGATCCTTCCCGGGTCTGACCCGCGCCGGTCGCTACGGGTAGGGTGAAGAAAAACTTCGATCCTGTCCCAACTTCCGACTCAACCCAGATGCGTCCTCCGTACAATTCCACGATGCGGGTGCACAGCGCCAGCCCGATGCCGCTCCCCTGCACTTCCTGACCATGTAGCCTCTGGAACATCTGAAAGATCTTGTCGAAGTATTCGGGCCGGATTCCTTCGCCGTTATCGGATACAACAAATTCCACAAACCCGTACTTAACCTGTGCGGATATCGTTACGAGCAAAGCCCTTTCGCGATCGCGGTACTTCAGGGAATTGCTGATAAGGTTTTGAAACAATTGACGGACATGACTGCTCTCGGCAGCCACGGCTGGCAATGGTCCTACGCGAATCTCAGCGCCTGCTTCCTGAATCGCCGCCTCCAGGCTAACCAGTGTTTCTGGCACAACTGCTTGCGAATCGGTATCTCCAACCGCACTGTCCTCTGGAGCTTCCAGCACGTGAGCAAACCCCAGTAAATCCCACACCAGTCGCTCCATCCTCGTCGCCCCACCGCGGATAAACTGCAGTGCTTTTCGTCCATGGGGTCCAAGATGCTCGGAGTAGCTGTTCTCCAGCAATTGCGTGTACAACGAGATAGTCCGGAGTGGCTCACGAAGATCGTGCGCCGCCGCATAGGCGAACTGTTCCAGGTCTTTGTTCAGTTTGACCAGCGCTTCATTCGAAGTCTTCAGCGTTTGCTCAAGACCGTGTCGCTGAGTAATGTCCGTGAACACGACAATGACGCTCGACCACGGCGCACCGGGCGTTGGTTGCATCGCACAGTTCATGCGAACCAGCCGCTTTTCTCCGGTGGTCGTTATCGTAGCAATATCAGCTTCAAACGAAGCAAGCCCGGAAGCAAAGGCCAGTACTTCGCAACGGAAAGTATCAATCGTTTCCGGATCGACAAGTGGCGCAAAGCGTCGTGTGTGCTCCTGAGCCTCGGATCCATAGAAGGCACGACCGAGTTTGTTCACACGAACTACCCGGATCCGCTGCATGCATTCTGAAACAGCTTCCGGATGAGATTGCAGGTAAACTCCGAGATCGGCAGAGTCGAGTTCCTGAAGATACCCGAGAACTAAGGTGAAGTCCTCTTCCCACATAGCCACCGGCGCGCTCTCGAAGAACGCGTACTCGCGATTTGTGTCTCCTGCAGAAGTTAGAGTCATTCAATTTCAAATCAGCAAAGCGCCTCCAGAGAAGGCAGCAATACGCCTAACCAGAGTACCTAAACCCGTAATCGACGTGAATAGTTATGATCCCTGGTTTACGGCAGCTATTTAGCAGGAGTTAGCCTTAGGCATCTTCGGAAATGCATGGGCGAAATCCCTTAGTGGTACTAAGTACGATTCTGGAAGCGAAACAGAGTGAATACCCAGGACGGCAGCTCGAGCTCACATCTGCGGCGCAGAAGTAAGACGATGCATGTCACTGAATTGTTGCTATCGAAGTAACGGGCAAAAGCGCTTACTCAGCCGCCGGAGTTGCCGGTTTGTCCTTCCTGGGAGCCGTGAAGACTTCCTTTTCGGATCGTCTGGCGTCGTAGATTACTTGCCCGAAGCCAATCATCATCTCGTCCCAGCTTTGATCGCCCCAGCGGACTTCTTTCTTAGGATCCGGGTTGAACCTGTTGTTCGGCGAGTTATCGAAGTGCGCGACACATTCCAGGGTTGTGCCCGCCGGCATCACTTTGGGCTGTGCGAGAACGTAGGTATGCTGCCAGTTGAAGTCATATCGGGGAACCCGAAGCAGGACTTCTTTCTCGCCTGTTGGGTAAGTCGCGGTGTACTCGAAATCCTTCCCCCGCAGATGCATGTGTGGCGTTAGCCCGGTCAGAATCATCTCGTTCGGAACCACCCACTTCGATTTCACTTCGTAAGCGTCCGCTCCCGGAGGAATCGCAAAGCGCGAGTTAGCCGCCGCAAACCCGCCGATCGCTTCTCTGGGATCTTCCTTCGCGAAGACCAGGCCTACTTTGGTGAGATCGGTCGCAGGCTTGCCATTGGTGGTGTAGTGCATCTCCAGAACTACCTGTGTCCCTGCTTTCACCAGCATGGCGCGACCGGGAACCGGAGGTAGCTGGGGAACGCCTGGGGCGTAGCCGGCAAGGGTTCCGCGAGGTCCACCATCACTGCCCTTCACTTTGACAATTGGCTCCCCTAGAGGCGCATCCTTCAGCCACTTACTGTCAGGTTCGCGCGTGTACGCAATTACATGGTGCACAACCGCTCTGTTTCCGGGCCTGACTTCCGCCGCGGCCACCCATCGGTCTTCGGTAAAATTCAGAGGCAAAATGAAGCGGGTGTACTCGATCGTGCCGTCTTCCGGGACGTCGTAGGACTTCGGCATCGACACTACCAGATCCGGTTCACCGATGTTCCAGCCCTCTACCCACTTCACGGGCTTTGGAGCGTCTTTCCGATCGCCCGCCGGGGCTTTGGCCTCAACCCAGGCAATCAGAGTTTCCTTCTCGTCCCGGGTAAGGGTAGGGTCGTTGGCAAACTTGCCATGTGCCGGGTCCGCTCCCCACGGAGGCATCTTCTGCGTCCGAACAGCTTCCCGAATGGCAGCCGCCCAGGGACGCGTACTTTCGTACGTTAAGAAGGACATCGGGGCCGCTTCGCCAGGGCGATGACACGCCTGACACCGGGCCTGCAACACAGGCAAAACGTGCTTATAGAAAGTCGGAGCCTTGGGGACAGCAGCGGGTAAGCTGGTCCCAATAAGTATTGCAATCAGTAATGAGCGAATAAGCATAACGATCACTGCCAGTGTACTCCCAATGGCGTGACCGAGGCATGTCCGGCTCAGCGCCGGGGTACTACGCAGTGACCGGCGTGGCTTTCTTCAGAAAGTCAGGATCCAGCGTGATCCCAAGTCCTGGGCCCGTGGGAACCTTCAGCACTCCCTTAACACTCTTAAGAGAGGATGAGTCTGACATAACCGGCAGTCCTTCTTCCTCACCTTTGTACTCCTGATGAGGACCGGCATTAGGCACACAAGAGGCAAAGTGCGCAACGTACAAATACCCAAGACCTCCGCCTGACATGTGCGCTGTGCAATCGAGTCCAGCGGCCTGTGCCATGCGTGCCACTTTGAGAGACCGGATGATCCCACCGAAATACAGGAGATCGGGCTGAATCACGCGCGCGGTACCGGTCTCGATAATCCGACGAAAACCTCGCAGGCTCATCTCCTGTTCGCCAAGAGCTATAGGAATTTTGAGCGCCTTCGCGATCTGCCGGGTCTCATCGTAGTAGTCAAAAGGAACCGGTTCTTCAAAGAAGCCAAACTTCTGCTCCTCCATCAACCTGCCAATACGCAGAGCCATTGGCACATCGTAGGAGCCGTTAGCGTCCGCGTAGATCGTCATGGCTTCACCAAATACTTTGCGGGTAAGCGGGATCAGGCTCAGGTCGCGCTTCGTAGAAGCATCGTGATAACGCATGCGGCCGCCGAGGCGGAACTTGATCGCCTCAGCGCCCGTTTCGGAAACCAGCTTTTGCAGATACTCTATCTCTGCTTCCGGCGAGTTCCCGCGCTTCTCGCTTGCCCGATATACCTTGATCTCTCGCCGGACAACCTTGCCAAGCAGTTCGCCGAGTGGCTTACCCACTACCTTGCCCAGAAGGTCGAGAATCGCGATCTCAATAGCTGCAACAGAAACCCAGAATGCCAGTCCCTGCCACTTGTAGTTGGAGTTCGCCAGGTACACGTCGCTCAGCAGCGACTCAAGTTCGCGTGCATCCTTGCCGACAAAGCCAGGTGCCACCCGATGAACAAAGATGGGATACGTAACGCTCATCACCGGGCCCTGGGCGGCCGAATAGCCCGTCGTGCCGTCCGCTGCCCTTACCCTGACGAGGGAATGGGATCCCACCCGAAGCAGTTCTACGGAGGAAATCCTGACTGGCGACGGGAATAGCTCTGTTTTCAGGACCCGCGCCTCCATCGCGCGAGCGAGCTGGTCGCTTAGCTCAGCTGGGCTCACCTTGAGCCCAGCCGCCAAACCTGCAAACAGAGGAAGAGATCGTCGGAGCAATTCACGGCGGGTTCGCAACATGCTTACGTATTCTATAGAACGGTTTCGGTGGTTGCAGGAATCGTGAAGAAGAACGTGGAGCCCTTTCCGGGCTGAGACTCTACCCACAGGCGGCCGCCATAGCGTTCCACAATCTTGCTGCAGAGGGCCAACCCAATCCCACTGCCAGGATACTCTTTTCCATGCAGACGCCGAAACGGTGCAAAAACCTCTTCCAGAGATTTCGCCGGGATACCGATGCCGTTATCCGTTACCGAGAAAAGCCAGGTATTGGCTTGCTTCTGAGCTGAGACATGAACGCTTGGAGCCTCTTCGATCCGATGATACTTGATCGCATTGCCAAGCAGGTTCTGAAACAACATCGCAAGCGAAACCTCCTCCGCCACCACCGTGGGAAGCAGATCCCAGGTGATGCTGGCGCTACTCTCCGCGATGGGAACCTGAAGCTCACCAATCGTTCTTTCCAGAACCTCACCGCTATCGATTGGGATACACAGGTTGATTCGCTCGCTAACCAGCCAGTACTCCCGCAAATCCTTCAGCAACGTCCCCAGTCGTTGCGCGCCATCCAGAGTGTACGCAATAAATTGATCCGCTCTCGAATCGAGCTTGCCTTTGTACTCCCGCGCCAGAAGCTGGGTATAGCTGGTCACCATCCGAAGCGGCTCCTGAAGATCATGGGACGCCGCGTAAGAGAAGTGCTTCAGATCGAGGTTTACTTTGCGGAGCAGATTCTCGGATAGTTTGCGCTCCGTAATGTCCTCGATCGCCAGTAGAATCAGATCCACATGGTCGACGCGACGAGCATTCAGCACCATTGTTCTTGGCCCAATATGGGCGAAGTTATGTTGCATCTCAAAATCCTGAAACCACTGGTCTCGCGGAAGCACCTCGCCCAGCAACCGCCGAAGTTCGCCGTTGTCCCATTGCCGGTCCTCCAGTTCATAGAGAAGCCGTCCTTCGGCGTCCTCCGCCCCGGTTTGGAATTTTTCGTAGAACGCATCGTTTGCGGACACGACGTGAAAACTCTCATCCAACACAACCAGAGGCTCTCTAATTGTGGCTACGATGCTTTCTGCATAGACCCTTGCGTTCTCGGCACGATGTTCGGCCGCCTCGAGTTCTACAACTTTACGGTTCAGCTTTGTGTTAACAGTGGCGAGTTCCAGATTGAAAGCCTTCGTTGTTTCCGTTAGCCTCCTCTCCAGAATCACGCCATAACGGTCCCGCAGAAAAGTCTGGCCCAACGCCCGGAGCAATTCTCCGTAAATGGTCAAATTGGCCCGACTGACAGGTGCCTGCTGCCGGGCAAGATGCCAAACTTCCTGCGCAGAGAGGCCGAAATCACGGGCTACCCTCTGCAATGGCAGAGGTTCAGGATAGCGGTCCAGGACCTGCCCTGCAAGTAGCGACCCTATGTGCACGTCACCCATCGTCAGAGGTAGCGCAACATGCGCAAACCCAGCTGCGTCGTGTACTACGGAAAGGTAGCCGTTCCTCAGAGCATCGTCTACGGCAGTACAGTGCGGCAAGGTCTCAAGACAAAATACACAGCAGGCTTCCGGTACAGGCTGCTCTCCGCGGGCCAGACTCCAGATCGGCTGCGGATTGTGACAAACCCCAACCAGGTGGTCTTCTGCATCGAGCAAAGCCACAGCTACTTTCATAGTCCGGGCGTACAGCTCCAGAATCTTTCCCCAGCTTTCGGGATCCAGCAGCTCAGACCTTAATTCAAGGGTGAACTCGAGACCCACGGGAGAGTCTCCGGGCGACGCTCTCGCGTGATCCCGTGCTGTGTCTTGCCAGACACCTCCACCGTCTCTGATTGGTGTGACGCCCATGAAATCTGCAAAAGCCTTACTGATCCCGAACTTCAGCCGCGCTATGACGTTGTCGGCCGACCACGCGAGTGGGCGCACGGCTCATCACACTCGAATAGCTTTCAATCGGTAGTGCTGGCAGCGTAGCATCCTTATTCACTGGCAACAAGGTAATTCCACCAGGCCCAACGAGGAATTCCCGCGTATCGAACTCGTGGTGACACCCTCGCGCTTTCACAATCGACATGGTTCTGTGAAGCGTGTTCCCGAGTTCCACCAGGGAAAGCACAATGATGTTATCTACAATCGAACTGACCGGGAACTCCGGCATATACGTCGAGAGACCGAATAATTCCGGGTTCTCGTAATTGAAAAAGGTCGTCATTAACCGGTATTTGGTAAATGCCACGAGAGAATGGAAAAAGTCCCGGTAAGCTCTCTGGTCGTCGAGCGCAGTGCTGTAGCTGGTGACACCATCAATCACCAGTCTTTGTATGTCATGGTCCTCGATGGTTTTCACGAGGCGCGCGAAATGAACATCGATTTCCAGCTCCTGCGGACTGTCGTAGTAGATATGAATCATTCCACTATCGATCTGCGCCTGCAAGTCAATGCCGAGTGTGTTCGCGTTACGGATGATCTGGGCGGGGTGTTCATCGAGCGAGACCAGCAAGCCCCGCTTCTGTTGCTTAATTGCACCTTCGGTGAGTAACTGCGTTCCCAGCACAGTCTTTCCGGCGCCCGAAATGCCGATGACCATGGTGGTGGATCCATCATAGATACCACCTCCTATGAGGTCGTCCAGCGCCTGAACTCCAATTACCGATCGCTTGGCCGTCGACGTCGGCTGGTCGAGATTACGCTGAACCGGGGCTTGCACCCGGCGGAAAACTTCTATTCCTTTTTCGGGCGTAATTCGCAGCGTATGCTTACCGGATAGGAAATTCTGACCCCGGCTTTTTACAATCTCAAGATTTCTGTGGCCCACCCGCGCGCGCCGGTCATTGCTCAACTCAATTACCGTGTCGGCAAGAAATCCGGCCATCTCCATGGTGGCCTGGGCATCGGGGAGCGTACTGGATTCATGCGAAAACATTCCGGTGAGATTCTCGCGATTCAAACCTTCCAGCAACTGCTGGAGGAGTTCGCGGTAGGAACCCGGTCCGTTCCATGGCAGAGGATTGCTCGAAAGAGGCCGCAGAAGTCCAATGCCATCCACGAAAATACGCTGGGCACTAATCTCGGCAGCAGTCTCCAGCAACAAGCTATCAGGCGACCGCAACTCCAGCTCAAAAACCTGGGGAGTGGTGAAAACTATCTTTAGCTTGTTTTGCTGCTGCAATTCTTCCAGGTCCCAGCCAAATTGCAAGGAGTCGCGGATGAGCTTGTCGGGGCTCGTTTCGAACACCACAATCATGCCTGGTTCGTTGTACTTCGTGATGCCGCGGTAAACGAACTCCACGCCGAGAAGGGTCTTACCGGTCCCTGCCGCTCCCTGTACCAGGACGACGTTGCCGCTCCGGATTCCGCCCAGGAAAATGGAGTCCAGTCCTGACACACCCGTTTCCACCAAGCCGCGTTCGTTCACTTTTTGCTTCCTTTTGGGGCTATATGCATAACGGCTCTGTGCTGTCGCAGACACTTGATGACCAGCAGGCGTCCGATGCGAGTTTCGGCTATGTCTATCAGCCGTGTAAAGCAATCTTCCGGCGTGGGATGCGCTTCCGGGGCTGCAAGGTGATAAAAACGCACTCTCTGCAGCGACCGGGACCGTGAGATTAGGCGATGCGACTCCAGCCGGTCCAAGGCATCTCCGACGGCTTTACCCGAGTAACCCACAAAGCGCGCTATCTGTTCCGCACTGACGAGGCTGGATTTGTGCCTGTGCAAAAACATCAAGACGTCCCACTCACCGAGGGACGAAATCTTGATACTTTCCAGGCAATTTTGGACCGTTTCTTCGTGCCCGTCAGTTTGCTGCAACATGTCAACCAGGAATTCTCCCGTCACACCCGAGTCTAAACCAGAACAACCGTTGTAGTCGGTTCTCAAGTCTCTCGGCTCGATACTAAAGTTGTTGTCCGTCTTCCGCCGCATCGTAACTACAGGCAAATACCTTCCAGAAGTGGACGGGCTCCGCTTCCTTGCAATTGCGTCCGTCGTGCTCTATCACTTCCAGGGATTTCATCCACAACCCGGACTCACAGAGGTCTCCGCACATGGATATCGCGGAGTTAACCTCTTCTACGTCATCAGCGGCTTCATTCTCGGCTTGCCTTTCGCCGCCCACCATCTTGACGGCAAACCGACCGTGTCTTTGCGCTCGTACTTCATTCGAAGGTTGACTCGCCTTGAGGTCCCTTATCTATTGAACCTGTTGATTTGCTTCGCGCTGCTCGTGTTGGCGTATCACCGGGACGCGGCCGAACTGTGGCCCCACTTGTTCGCAAGTATGCTGTACCTCCACAATCTGGTATACGGCGAACAAAGTAGTATCAACCCTGTTGCCTGGACACTTGAGGTCGAGGTGCAGTTCTACTGTCTCGCTCCTGCTCTGGCATCTGTTTTCAAGATCCGCGATATCACTGCGCGTCGAGCCCTGCTAATCGCGGCGATCGTCGCGATTAGTGCCGTCCAGCTTTACTTCTGGGATGCCCCGCCGCGACTCCGGCTCTCCCTGGTCTGGGCGATTCAGTTCTTCCTGACCGGTTTACTCCTGGCCGATGTGTATCTCACAAGTAAGCCGGAAGTTTCGGAATCGAGCTGGCTTTGGGATCTTGTAGCCGCGGTTAACGTTCCGCTGATTCTTCTGCCTACAGACCGCCCGCTCTGGTTCGCTTTGCCTTTCCTTCTGCTGGCAACCGCGTATTCGGCATTTCACGGCACTATCTTTCGTAGTCTGCTGCGTTCCCCGTTTATCGCAACGACTGGGGGCATGTGTTACAGCATCTACCTGATCCACTATATCCTGATTCCGGTGATTCCCAATCCGGCAGTTTACGTGGCAGTGATGCTGGCCGTTAGCGCTGCTTACTTTTTGGTGGTCGAGCGGCCGTGTATGGTGCGCGACTGGCCCCGGAAGCTATTTCACTGAGGCTTCCTGCTACCTGGCCGTACGAAGACCTCCGGGAAGTCGGCTGCTTTCGATCTTCCGGGATGGCGCTTGACGCTGGCTCCTCCGCGGTCCGGGTAAAGCGGCATAGAAAGACCGTCGGTCTTCTCCAGCAGAGCAAACAATTCTGCATTCATCCGCTGCACGACGGCGGAATAACTCGTATCGTCGATCAGGTTCCTGGTCTCTAACGGATCTTCTTTCAAGTCATACAGCTCATTCACATCCCAAATGCCGTGATAGCGGATGTACTTGAAACGTTCCCCACGCAGCGCGAACATCGTAGGCGTCTGGGGGAAGTTCCGCTCCCAGTAGTACTCGTAGAGCAGGTTGTCCCGCCACGCTGTCTTCTTACCTTCCAGAATCGGAAGCAAGTTCTGTCCATCGGTGCTGTCGGGCGCTTGCAGCCCGGCAGCGGCCAGGATTGTAGGCATTACGTCGATATTGGCGATCACCTCGTCCCGGACCTGGCCGCCCTTGAAGAGTTCCGGACAGCGCGCGAGCATAGGCACCCGCATCGATTCTTCGTAGGCGGTGCGTTTATCGATTAGGCCATGCTCGCCAAAAGCAAAGCCGTTATCACCCATGTAGAGGATGAGTGTAGATTCCAATTCTCCACGCTGCTTTAGGGCACCAAGGACCCGGCCAACGCTATCGTCAACAGCTAGCAGCGTCTCCGCGTACTGCTTGTAGTACTCGCCTATATCCAGATCGGAATGATAGGGGAACTCGACTCC
>JACMLA010000759.1 GCA_014379815.1 Bryobacteraceae bacterium
CTGGCCGTCTATGTGGTTAACATCTCCGTGTTTATTCTGGCGACGGCTCCCTTTCCTCGCCACACTCCCCGGCAGCGCTGGCTGTTGCTAGCGCAGATTTTCACTTCGATCCCACTGGAGTCGAATCTCTCGGTGTTAGCCGCCATTACCATTCCCCTGGTGCTTCGCAAAGGCCAGTGGTGGCGGTGGCTTGCGTGGACTCTGGGCCTTCTAGCAGTGCGCATCGTGGTGGGGGGCCTGTATTGGTTTAACGTGAACCGCTCCCGTATCCCCTCCGACACGTCGGCGTGGGCGTTGCCGTTTACCCTCTCGGTAGGTCTTAGTGAGATTCTGGCGTGGCATATGTTTGGATTTCTGGCAGCTATGCTGATCGTGCGTATTTACGATGACCAGCAACGCCTTGCGCTGCTGAATGCTGAACTGAAAGGCGCTCAGTTTTTGCTAATGGATTCGGGGCGGCTATCTGAGCGTGTGCGCATTTCACGCGAGTTGCACGATTCCCTTGGTCATCACCTTACCAGCCTGAGCCTGCAACTGGAGATCGCCGAGCGACTGCCTGACTCACAGATTCGTCCTAAACTGCGGGAAGTCCGGTTCCTCGCCCGGCTCCTGATGGCCGAGATTCGGGAAGCTGTGTCGCAATGGCGAAGCGAGACTTCCCCGGCCTTGACCGATGCTCTGCGATCTCTGTCGGGCGCAATGCCGGGCATAACAGTCGAGATGAGTATCGAACCTGCGATGCCTCCTACGCCGCCCTCTTTGGGACATGCTCTGTTTCGCTGCGCACAGGAGGCCCTCACCAATGCAGTGCGTCACGGAGGAGCCACTACTCTGCAAGTCAGCCTGCGCCACCAGGACGACGTACTGTACATGGAGATGACGGATAACGGTATCGGATGTGCGTCTCCAATGCCAGGCAATGGGCTGAGTGGGATGGCCTCTCGAATGGCGGAGTTCGATGGAGGCGTCTCCTTCAACTCGGCTCCCGGACAAGGTTTCTACGTGGAAGTTCATGCGCCATGTCCGAAAGAGACGCTAGCGCAATGATCAGGCTGTTTCTGGTGGAAGACGAAGCGCTGGTGCGACTCGGGCTCCGGCAATTGCTCAGCTTCGATCCACGAATCGAAGTCATTGGCGACTGCGCTAACGGGGCCGAAGCCGTAGATCGGATCGAGCGCGAAAAGCCCGACGTCGTCTTGATGGATGTGCGCCTTCCCGGCCTCTCCGGAGTCGAAGCGCTGAAAGCTCTTCGCGCCCGAGGGGTGCTGACTCCGGTGATCCTGATAACCACCTTCGACGAAGAACAGGCTTTCCTGAAGGCAATGCATGCCGGTGTCAGCGCTTTCCTTCGAAAGGACATTGCCTTCGAAGATCTGATCGCAGCGATTGAAGCCGCCTTGCGGGGCGAACGCACGTTCCGGCCCGCCATTACGCAAGTGGCGCAGAAAAGACTCTTCGAAATGAAATCAAAGTTCGAGGCTGCGGAACTCCCGGATCCGCTGACGCCCCGAGAGGTGGAGGTGCTGCGGCTAATGGCGGCGGGCCTTAGCAATAAGGAGATCGCGGAAGCATTAACGGCAGGAGAAGCCACCATCAAAACGCACGCCTCCAGTATTCTGTCCAAGTTGGGAGTAAGGGACCGCACGCGCGCCGTGCTCAAGGGCCTGGAACTTGGGTTTATCTGAATAGCTCCCCCAGAAGTTGGAGGCAATAAACCTTCCTGCGGCTGATTCCCGTTCCTCCAAAAACGGCCAGCATGGAAACATGAACTCCAACATCTTCCGAAAAACCGCCACAGTCGCAGTGATCTGTCTGGCAATATCTCATGCCAAAGCTTTTGTCACACTGTCCACCGCCGGTTATGCTGGACCGGTTACAGTCCGAACCATCACAGCCCTTCATTCCGGAAAGACCACCGCGGGCTCACCGTGGGAAGGATCCATCACCTCCGATGTCGTACAGGACGGTCAGATGGTGTACCGCCAGGGTACGCCCGTTCAGGGGGTTGTGGAGAAGGTGCTACGCAAGCAGGACGGTCCCAGGGCGCAGATGAGCCTGAGAATAGTTTCTATCGACCGCCAGCCTGTGCACGCCACCACTTATCAGGTGGACGGCGATGTAGAGTCGCGCAAGGCTTCCCGCACCGTGACAGGCTGGGCGATCTCAGGCGCTCTGGTAGGCGGTATTCTGCACGGCACAACCGGAGCTGCGGCTGGCGCTGCGGCAGGCGCGGGTGTAGGAGCAGCACGGGCGTCAGGCAAAATCCGGCACGATGCTGTGGTGCCTTCCGAATCGCTCATCACCTTTGAGATTACAGGTGGCACCCTTCAGGGGAAACTCCTTTAGGTAACACTAATGAGAAGTGCCGTTCACTGAGGAACTAAACAGGTACCTGCCTGACGACTTGCCGGATCGTGATGCGGTGATCCTGAAGGCCGCGCTTCATCTCCAGCTGATCGTTACGATCAACCGCCAATTCAACCTGACCCGCATCACAGATCCCCGCGAGGCTGTGATCAAACATGTCGTCGATTCGGTGCTTCCTTGGAGGCTGTTTGCTGAGGCAAAGCACATCCTGGATGCGGGTACAGGTCCTGGATTCCCCGGCATTCCTCTCGCCCTCGTACTGCCCGAAAGGCGTTTCACGCTTTCCGAATCAGTTGGCAAAAAGGCCAGATTTGTCGAATCTGCCATCAGTGAATTGGGCTTGCAAAATGTCACAGTGGCAACGCAGCGTGCCGAAGACGTGCTCCGCACACAGACGATCGACGTGGTCACTGCGCGCGCAGTGGCTCCAATTGGTCGGGCGCTGGACTTGTTTGGACCGGCAGTCAAGATGGGATCCAGGGCGCTGCTCTATAAAGGCCCGGATGCAGGGGATGAGATCGCCGCAGCCGAAGCGGAAATTCGAAAGCATAAGGTGCGGGTCAGAGTTTTGGACCGGTACGAGCTGCCGGAGGCGTTTGGATCAAGGACGATAGTGGAAGTGACGCAATAGGTCCCTAAGGTGCCTTCGGCTGCGCAGCCTGCAGATCCGCATTCAGACGCTCGATAATGGATCGCTCTCGCGCGGCATCATCGGTTCGACGCAGCTTCTGATACAAGCGAGCTAGCAGAACATGGGCGGCGCGATGATCGGGATCCAGCGCGACAACCTTCTCCAGCATGCCAAGAGCTTCAGCAGATTGTCCACGCGATTGCGTAAGCTGCGCGAGCAGAAACAAAGCTCCCTGATCTTCCGGCCGCGCGCGCACGGTACGTTCCAGCAGCGCTGCGGCTTCCGAATCCCGATCCCTGTCTTTGTAAATCCAGCCAAGAAAAGCGGCAGCGTTGCCATCCAGAGGATTCTCCTGCAAGGCGGATTCAAGAACCGGCAAAGCGTCATCAAGACGGCCCGTAAAGCAATAGGCAACGCCGAGCTGTGATGTTACGCCGGCCAACCCTTTACCCAGCTTGCGAGCGTGCTCCAGTTCGCGGATCGCCAGATCGTAATGCCCCTCGGCCATAGCCAGGGAACCTCGCATAAAGTACGCTGCACCGCTCTCATCGCCTCGCAGGTCCAATTGCACAACCTTCGCTGCCTGCTGCAGCATTCCGCTTGCAACGTACGTAGACACGAGTGTGTACGCGACCTGGCGGTTCGAAGGATCCTCGCGTCGGACGGCCTCTAATTGGCGGATCCCCTCGCCTCGATTGCCCGCCTGTAACTCGCAGATACCTAACAGATGGCGAGCCCGGGTGAGTCGCGGATCCCTCTCCAGCATTTCCCGGTAGGCACGGATTGCCGTGCTGAGATCACCGGATCTTTGCGCCTGCACCGCAGCCTCGAATCGTTCCTTGATCGAGTCGACAGCCCCGTGAACCGCCGACACCGTAATCACCGCAAGAACAAACAGCAGATGCATCAGAAGGTAAAGTTTAACGCTCCCTGCATGACGCGTGGGGAACGGCTCGAGGTATAGCGGCCGAACTGACCATTCACCTGGTTGCCTTGCAGATCGAAGCGGGCCACGTTGTCCACGTTACTAAACTGCGTGTGGTTAAATGCGTTATAAAACTCCCAGCGGAACTGCAGGTATCGGGACTCACTCTTTAGCGGAAATCTCTTGAAGAGGGACATATCCCAGTTGTTGATACCCGGGCCGCGGAAGACGTCCTTGGGAGCATTGCCAATATCGCCACGCTGCGGCCGCGAGAATACAGATGTGTTGAAGGCGCGATCGAAAGTTCGTTCCCCTCTGGACAGGTCCGCCTTTCCATTCACGTTGACTCGTACTCCGTCGCCTCCACCGGAAATATCCTCGCCGTCCACCGTGGAATAATCGACGCCCCGGGGTGTTCCACTCGCCATCGTGACGATGCCGGAAAATTGCCAGCTGTCGAGAGCCGTTCGCACGAACGCATTGTTCCACATCGAACTCGCACGGGGCAGATCCCAAAGGTAATTCAATACGAAAACATGCGTCTGATCGTAGCTGGACTTGCCGTAGAGCCAAGTGCGGTAATCCCGGTACATAGGCAACAGGCCATTGTCACCGCTGGTAAGGTCCATTGCCTTGGACCACGTATAGGCAACCCCAAACTGCAGTGTGCTGCTCATGCGGCGATTCAGCGATGTTTGCAGTGCATTGTAGTTCCCATAGCCCGAGTTCTCGATGTAGGTAACGCTACCGTAGCCCGGGTAGGGCCGGAAGAAGTTCTCGGGTAAGGGTCGCCCGGGTGCGGCGGGGTCAGAGTTAGCAGCGGAGAATCGGGCACCATACGGTACCGTATTCAGATCGCGAGTCTGCTGCAGGTGCTGCGACCGGTTCCCAACATAGGAAACGTCCAGAACCGTTTTCCACCCCAGGTCGTGCTGCACGGCTACCGAGTAATTCGTCACCGTCGCGGCCTTGGGGTTTCGCTCGAGTGCGCTTACGCTGCTGGGAAACAGAGTGCCGGAAGAGCCGAGCAGAGTGTCGAGGTTGCCGTAGAAGATCTGCGGATTGAACTGTACCGGAGGATTGGTGCGCGTAGTCCAGAGATAGGAACCGGCACTTGGCACGGCTTGCTTGCTAACTCCGACTCCACCGCGTACTGCCGTCTTACCGTTCCCAAAGACATCGTAAGCGAATCCAAATCGTGGACCTGCCTCCCAGCCACGGTTGGCAAAGCCCTCGGGCAGAGTATCGGTTCCCGAAACCACCATGCCGTTTGCTGGATCTCCCGTACCCGGCACAAAAGAACCGATCGTGACTGCCGGAAGAAACCCGCCAGTAATCGGATTGCGACCAACACGTACGTTGCCGTTCAAGGCAGGTTGAATGAACTGCGGAGCTTTCGAGCGATCATACAGCTCAAGCGCCAGCGCTGCCGCTTTGCCATCAGTAACCTTCCAGGGAGTGAACCACGTAAACCGGATGCCATAATCCAGCGTTAGTCTGCGATTCACCTTCCACGAGTCTTGGGCAAACCACTCGAAGAGCGACTGGCGCGCAACTCCAGCGGTACGGCTGCTGCTCTCGGAGTATGACGAGAAGTTCCCCAGCACGGCATTGGCATAGGCATAGTTGGCATCCAGCGGATTGTTCACGTTTCGGTCGAACGCAAAACTTCCGCCGAAGTTGGACCGCGGACCTTCGCTGTTCATCTGGTACTCGCCCGAGATACCAAACTTGAGAGAGTGCGCGCCCCGGATCCAGCTCAATGTGTCGTTGTAGTTCCAGCGCCAGTCCTTGGCATCGATGGGCAGGCGGCCATCATAGGATATGTTTGCTGCCGAGGGCACGCCTCCAAAGTTGGCCTGCGGAATAATGTCGAGCGAGTTGCCCTCGGCATACAGCTGACCTAGCGAGCCTAATCCAACCTTGGAACGAATCACTCGGTCAAAGGAATCAGCTGCCGTGGCATCGCCAATCTCCCCGAGCTTGCGATAGCCAACCTGCGCTTCGTTGATCATGTTGGGCCGGATGATCTTGGTGTAGCTCGTCTGGATCTGGTCCGTCTTGAAAAGGTAGTGGTGATACAACTGATCCCAGTTGGAATTGAAGGCAGCAAGCCCTTCGTAGCCTCTGCGGTCGGCCCACCAAGACGTATAACGGGCCGAGAGACGATCGTTGGTCGTAATGTTGTAGTCGGTCTTGAACGTATTCAGTTTCTTCGGGTGGTCGGTGATCTCCTGAAACTGGTAGTTGTAGTTCCCGCCCGACAACGAGCGATCGAGAAAGTTTGGAAGCGGGAAGAGGTTCAGAATAGCCTGACCGTTTCTGTTCAGGCGATTGGAGGGAATGATGTTGCCGGCAAACGGCTGCCCCGTTGTAGGGTCGGTGATGGGGATGAGTCTTCCGCTTACGTCGAGAGTCTGCGAGAAATTTCCCTGCCGCTCCAGCAAGGTGGGCGTGGTAACCCGGCGAACGTTGCGGGGCTCGCTGATACGCCAGTCCTCGCGCGAGTAGAAGAAAAATAGCTTGTCCCGGTTGGTGTTGAATTTGCTTGGAATGTAGACGGGTCCGCCGATGGTTCCGCCAAAGGTGTTGTACCGGTAGAGCGGGCGTTGCTGGCTGTTGCGGTTGTTAAAGAAGTCGTTCGCGTTAAATGCTTCGTTGCGGACAAACCAGTAAGCGCTGCCGTGAAAATCCCGCGTACCTGACTTCGTTATGAGATTGATACTCGCACCGGCATTTCGGCCATACTCTGCCTGGTATGTGTTCAGGAGTACCTTCACTTCACCGATCGCATCAAGGCTGGTGATTCCATTAAATCCGCCCACGCCGTCGGCATCGTTTCCTGACTGGCCATCGGCAGACATAGTATTCATTCCGGTACGCTGGCCGCTAATGTTTGGCGTGTTGGTACCGAAGGTTCCACCAAGTGCATTCTCATCCGTGCCGCCAGCCACTCCAGGCAGCACCCGCAATAGTGAAATAACATCGCGGCCACGGGTTACCAGCAGGTTCAACTGCTTACCGGAGAGTTCGGCGGAGTTGCCGGAACTGGCCGTTTGAACCATTGCCCCCACTGCTTCAACAGTTACTCGTTCACTAACCGCACCAACCGGCAACTGCAGGCTCCCGACCGCAAGCCGCTGCGTTGCCGTTAAAACCAGGCCAGGTCGCTCGACGGTCTTGAAACCCTCACGTTCCACTCGCAACATGTAGGAGCCAGGCACGACAGCGTTAAACACGAAATCGCCTTCCTCGTTTGTTTTCATGGCGCGCGACTCCGCCGTAGTCTCACTTCTCAGCGTCACGGAAGCGTTCGGAACGGCGGCGCCGCTGCTGTCAACAATACTGCCGGTCACACTGCCGGTAATCGTCTGACCATAGGCGGCAAGGCTGGCTGCAAAAAGCAGCAAAAGAGTCCGACTCTGCCGGAGTGTCTGCATGGAAATCTCCTGTGACTCGCACACGAAAGCGAATTGATCGGAACTTTATCAACTTCACCCGGCAGGAAACTAGCGGAAAGCTATCAAAAAACTCTTGTGAAACTATCGTTTTTGGGGAGAGCCATCAGGCTCAGCAACGTCGATGTAGCGGTTTGGCGAAATACCTTCCAGGCGTAACGCCTGACCAGAAGGCCATGTGATTTCCAGACGTTCAACGACAAGGGCTTTGCCAATGCCAAGGATCTCGCGCCCGTCATGAGACGACAGGTAGCTCCCCCCTGCTGGCCGCAATCTCTGATGCGTCTTCCCACCAGCGGTCCAGCGAATCACCACACCTTCAGACGAGGCGTTGCTCAGTTTCCCCCGTAAACGCAAACCTAGCCAATTTGCGCGGTTGCCGCCTTCGTTTCGGAGCAGCAAAGGCATCGCTCCATTCACGCACACGACAACGTCGAGGTCCCCGTCATTATCGAGATCTCCGACGGCCAGTCCGCGAGCGTTCCAGCGCCGCAAGAAGACCGCTCCGCTGCGCGCGCTCACATTGCGAAACTCACCTGCCTGATTCTCAAAAAGCAGCAGGGGCTCGGCATAAGTAACCCCGGGCATCCGCTTCTCAATCATGTCGTCAGGATGACCGTTCGCCAGCATAAGATCCGGGTCGCCGTCGTTGTCGAAATCAAAAAATTTGAGACCCCATCCACTCAGCAGGCGGGTATCGCGCCTGACCTCCCCATGCTCTTCGTGGAAGGTAAGGTCGCGCAAGTTCCGATACTGCGCGAAGTATTGCTGGTCGATGTTCGCCACGAAAAGGTCTTGCCATCCATCACCGTCAACATCACTGGCGTCCACACCCATGCCTGACCGTGGATCGCCCCCTTCGCTGTAGGCGACCCCTGCATCCAGTCCAATCTCCTCAAATTTGCGCCCCTCCCGGTTCACAAACAGCGCGTTGGGAGCCAGATCACTGGCCACAAATAAATCCGGCCATCCATCGTTGTTAACGTCCGTGGCGACCGCGCCAAATGCCTTGCCCGCATAAACTGAGATTCCGCTATTTGCGCTTACATCGGCAAACGTTCCGTTTCCCAGGTTGCGGTAGAGCCGGCTTCTTGATGGTGGAAACAGCTGAGGCACACAGTAGGAACTCGTCTTGAGATTCTCGTCCCAGCAGAGCTTTACCAGCTCCTTGCGGTATTGAACATACGTCGCGATAAACAGGTCAAGCTGTCCATCGCGATCGTAGTCGAGCCACACGGCGGACGTGTGCCAGCCCTTGCCCGAAATTCCTGCTTCCGCGGTCACATCCCTGAAAGTGCCGTTACCGTTATTGCGGTACAGGATGTCCTCGCCATAAGTCGTGACGAGAAGATCGGTGTGCCCGTCGCGGTCGTAGTCAGCGGCGGCTGCTCCCATTCCAAACCCGCCACCAGCGACGCCGGCCTGCAGTGTGACATCGGTGAACGTACCGTCCTTGTTGTTTCGGTAAAGCGCGTTTCTCAGAGGCGTTTTCGGGGTAAAGAAGTCGGACGGACCGCTGTTAACGAAGTAAAGGTCCAGCCAGCCATCGCCGTTATAGTCGAAGAGCGCAGTGCCCGGCCCAACCGTCTCTGGCAGGTGTCGTTCCGCTGACCTGCCATTCTCGTGCTTCCACTTAACTCCGCTAACAGCGGAAGGCACTTCAACAAACTGCACCGATAGAGGCTCGGCATGCAGACAGAGCACCACGCCTGACAAGAATGATAGTTTTGTCACACAGCGGAGCATGATCCTGATATCGGGCTTAAGTCGCGGCACGCTACGCTGCATCCTGGTCTTTTCCAATGCGTATCTTATTACTTCCGGCACTCACTGCACTCCTTCTCACATCGCTCGAGACCGCCCCGGCAGCGCCTGTCGACCAGCGCCCTCTTCAAGTCTCCCCGAACAAACGCTTCCTCGTATTCGCTGACGGAAAACCGTTCTTCTATCTCGGCGATACCGCTTGGGAACTCTTTCATCGGCTCAATCGGGAAGATGCGACAGCCTACCTTGAGGACCGCGCGAAGAAGGGTTTCACGGTCATTCAGGCAGTGGCACTGGCTGAGCTAGACGGCCTCAACGATCCGAATGCGTACGGGCACCGGCCATTAGTTGACAACGATCCGAAGCGGCCCGACATCAAAGAAGGACCTGACAACGATTACTGGGATCACGTAGACTTCGTCGTCAAGAAAGCCAATTCACTTGGGCTGTATATAGGATTTCTGCCCACATGGGGCGATAAGTGGAACACAAGGCAAGGCCGGTCACCTGTGGTCCTAACGGCGGAGAACGTCGGGACATATGGCGAGTGGCTGGGGCGGCGCTACCGCAGTGCTGGCCTGATCTGGATTCTTGGTGGCGACCGGCAAGTGGAGACCGATGGACACCGCCAGATTCTCCGCGAGATGGCCGCAGGTCTCCGAAAGGGCGATGGCGGTACTCACTTGATGACCTACCATCCGCCGGGCGGAGTTGGGTCAGCCGAGGCCTTCCACGCAGAAGACTGGCTCAGCTTCAACATGCGCCAGAACGGACATACCGCCGAGTTTACGGGCCGGTACGACAAGACGGCTTTCGACTACGCCCGCACTCCGGTAAAACCAATTCTGGACGGCGAGCCCATCTACGAGGATCATCCCGTTTCGTTCAAGCCTGACGAACTGGGCCACTCGGTAGCCGCCGATGTGCGCAGGCCGCTCTACTGGAATCTGTTCTCGGGTGCATTCGGACACACCTACGGTCATCACTCTGTCTGGCAAATGTGGTCGCCCGGTAAGAAGCCAGTGAACCGGCCCCTGATGCCCTGGAAAGAAGCCCTCCAGCAGCCGGGAGCGGGGCAGATGCAATACGCTCGACGTCTGTTGGAGTCGCGCCCATTTTTGACACGAGTGCCGGATGACTCTCTTATCATTCCAGACAGTGTTCCCAGCTCGATTCCCGGAACCGGTCGCTACCACTTCAGCGCTACACGGGATGAGGGCGGCAGCTTTGCCATGATCTATGCACCCGTCGGAAGGAAGTTTACTGTCCGCACGGCAAAGCTCAGCGGAACGTCCATCGAAGCCTGGTGGTTCAATCCCCGAAACGGTCAAGCAACCCGCATCGACACCTTCCAGAAAACTGAACAGTGGGAGTTCGAGCCGCCAGACCGGGGTGAAATGACCGACTGGATCCTTGTGCTCGACGACGCCTCAAAGAAGTTTGGTGTACCCGGCAAGTAACCAAGGGGTTCTTGACATACAGGTATGATGAGAATACCATTGGCCCCAGACGGCTGGCGGGAGGCCCTTATCTCCCGAAGTTGTCATTGATTGCGATGCGACAAACCTCAGGGATCCAGTGGGAGAATGCTGCTCAGGTAATCGAGCCGCGAGTTACGGCCTCAGGCATCCACGTCTACCCGTTTGACCCGGCGTTTCCCATGCAGGTGCGGTTCCTCACGTTGCGGTCGCCGTCGTCGGTCGCACCCCGGCGTCACGATTATTTTGAAGTCCTGTACATGGAATCCGGGTCGGTCGTCTACCGGGTCCCGGACCGCGATGTCCAGGTGAATCAGGGCGACTTGTTCGTCATCGGAAGCCACATCTATCACGGCATCAGAGAATACATCACGCCAACAGTTCGCGCCGTAGTTCTCTACTTCCACCCGAGTCTCATCCTCGGAGAGAACACCACGATTGAAGGTGCCGAATATCTGGTCCCTTTCGAAATTCAGGGGGCTGGCTTCCCGCATGGGATTTCCGCGTCGACCGGCATTCCGGTTCAGGTCCTCGACCTTATTCGGCGGATTCATCAGGAAACAGCCAGCAGTACGCCTCGGGCGCAACTGGCCATGAAGACGTATCTCAAGATGATCCTCGTGCTGCTGATGAACTACTACGCCAGCAATGTAACCACCACTGGAGCCGTTGGTCGCAAGAATCGAAACCTCGAACGCCTGCAGCCTTTATTCGACTACGTCGACCACCACTATGTGGAGAACATCTCAGTAGAGCAGGCAGCAGGGCTGCTGCGTATGAGCAAGTCTCACTTCATGCGATTCTTCCGCGCCGTCACCGGACAGGCGTTTGTTTCGCACTTGAATCGCTTTCGCATAGGCCGCGCACAGCACCTGATGGCCACCACCGACTTCACCATCGCCGCGATCACTCAGGAAGTCGGCTTCTGCGATCAGAGCTACTTCGGCGTAGTGTTTCGACGCTTCGTAGGCATGACCCCGCGGGAGTATCGTGATCGTCTGCGCGCGGCTTAGGCGCTTGTCCCGCGCGGCTTAGCGCTTGTCCAGGGTCCCGCCTCTAAGTCCGATTCATCCGCAGCTTACTCGTCGCAGGCGCGCTCTCCCGCTCTCGAGCGAATCGCTCATCGAGTCCTTTCCACGTTGCAGCCATCGTTTTCACACGTTCGGGTTGCTTCGCCGCCTGGTTGTTCTGCTCACAGCGGTCCCGGCCCATGTCGTACAGTTCCCACGGGCCTTTCTCACCGATACTAACCAGCTTCCAGTCGCCTGAGCGCAGCGCGCGATTGCTGTTGTGATTGAAATAGATTGCC
>JACMLA010000760.1 GCA_014379815.1 Bryobacteraceae bacterium
GAACCGAACAAATCTGGCACGCCGGCAGGAGCGAAGCCTTTGCCATCTACGACTGCGGAGTGGCTCTGGATCCCCGGCAATATCAGCAAAATGGCAACGTTCCGGCGCGCAGGCAGAAGAACCAGATCGTCCTGCATTACACGGCCGGCAATGGTCCTGGGGCGGGTACGGTCGGCTGGTGGAATACGATCGCGCCGCTGGACTCGGCGACCTTCTACTGCCCGCGACATTTGTCCGACCATGAGTACTCCAGCCCGACTGAGGGTGCCTGTCCTGCCGGCCACGGGCAACTGAGGCATCTGGCGAATCGTGCCAGCGCGCACTATGTGGTGGAACGTGCCGCGCACCGCTCCGCTCCAGCGCAAACCTACGCAGATGTCGTGGAGGTTGTCGCGTCGGATACCGTCACGTGGCATGGCGAAATGGTGAACGAAAACTCGATCGGCATCGAGCACGCCAATGCTGGCTGGGACTGGAGCGTTGCCGGTCAGGAAACGTTCGTGGCCGGTGGTGTCGGGGCCGCGCGGCGCCCGGTTGACCAGAACCGATGGCTCCATCTGGCGGCACCGGCGCGACCGAACAGCAACATGTCGCACAACGACTTCCAGGCTTATGAGGAAGAACAGTATCGCGCCATGATTCTGCTGCTCCGGTCGCTATGCATCCGGCATCGCATTCCGCGACGTTTTCTGGGAGACACGACCAACGAGAAGCTCGCCCGCTGGTGGCACTCAAGGGATCAGCTGACCCGAAGTAAGCTAATGCGATTCCGGGGCATTTTGTCGCATATGAACTGCCACTCGGGGAAAGAGTGTGGCGGTCCCGCGATGCACCGGAACCGGCTGTTTCGGGGCATTGTGGATGAGTGGTGGCTGCCTGTAGAGCTAGAAGGCGCAGAACGCACTTACTACATGGGACCGTTCGATCCGCAGCCCAGCCTCCCCAGTTTCTTTCGCTGGCAGGCGGGTGCTTTGCAGGCGCATCTGTTTCATGACGCAGATCTCGATGCTCTGCAAGACACGAAGAGCTACTACGATCTGGACCGCACCGGGTTCTACTACGCGAAAACGGAGAGCCTGACAACTGGCGGCACATATCCTATTGGAACCAATAAAGTCTGGCACGGTGGCGTCCACTTCGAGACGCAAACGGCGAACAGAAAAGTATACGCGGCGTCGTCCGGGACGATCGTTGCGGCGCGTCTTGGCTCCGATGCGGTCACCGAAGCTGATCCGGCATATGGCAGCCAAAGATTCGTTCTTATCCGCCATTGCGTTTACTGGAGGCAGGAAGCGGATCCGGGCGGTGGACAACGGACCAATTACGCGGCGAACCCAAGTTATTTCTTCACGCTCTACATGCATCTGGGAGCCTTCGCAAACGTCGCTGCGGTAGACAACAACAACCCTCCCTGGTTCAACTACTGGCTGCGCCATCGGGCAGCGCCTGCGGATGCAAATGCAATTTTCTGCCCTGACGTAACGGTCTCGGTCGGAGACTGGCTGGGCGAGGTTGGAACTTACCAGAGCAAGAGGCTGCTCCATTTTGAGGTGCTGAGCCGGGAAGAGTTGAGCGTTGCACCGTGGGACAATCCGATTCACCGCATCTATGACGCAGATGCGAATGCAATTTGCGATTCAGCGGCGATCAACCAGTTCGTTACCGCCACCTTGAACAATACGGTTTCTTCAATGGATGTTTTGCGCGCTGCCCAGGAGTTACGGCGGGTCAAGAGCTATCACAAGAGTGAGTGGGCGCTGAGCGATGCAAATGCGCTGACGCCGGTTCTTCCCGATGCCGCATCCCGCAACCGGCACTGGGATCGGATCCAGCATTTTATGTGGGTGGCGGGCGCGGTTGGAGCTTGCGCGGATCTCAGCACGCAGTTGTGCGACGCCAGTGGCATGATGTGGCACTACCATCCGGTAACGTTCATGGATTTTGTGAACCGGCTGATCGTGCGGGAGAACGGGCAAGTATCGGAACCCGACTTTCGCGACACGAACGTTGCGTTAGAAGACGAATTCCTGACACGGTTCCTGAATTTCAATGCGACCCCGGCAGGTCCGGCTCCGGCGGACGCCCAGGCGGTGAAGCCATTTTCGGTCTCGGGCAACGCGATGGAGTATCACTTTACCAGGCGTGATTTGGCCTGCAGGCTTCCTGTGCCGCATACTCCGCCTGACGATCCGCCTCTGCAAACGCGTTTCCACATCAGCTTGCTGGACGTGATTGAAAACATCCGCATGGACTACGCGCAAGGGGTCGCGATCAGGCTGAGCCATGTGTGCGGGGCTCATAATGTTGCTGGAAACGCCGCCTCGTGCGTTCTAGGAACCGTTCAGTCACTGGGCACTCATGCAGTGGGGCTTGCGGTCGATATTGCACCGAACAGCCCAAATCTGGCGCGATGCAGAGCCCTCTGGACTGCGTCACAGACCGCAGCCGGGATCTTCGCTGCATCGTGTGGGGAACACGGTGGCGAGCCATCCAGAGGCGATCTGCAAGGCCATGCACAGCGACTTGTCGTAGCGACCACACCAGCGGTGATGACGAAATTAGCCGCCAATCAGGCTTTGACTGCGGCAGAGATCGCCCAGTTTGTCATCCATCTGGAGATCGTCTCCTTTGTCAGGCAGGCGCTCTGGGGTTGCTGGTTGCGTACACCGACAAGGGCTACTCAGGTACGACTTTCAGGCAATAACGTGATCGGCACCTTCCCGGATGAAGCATCGGCGAACGCGGAGCGTGCACCCGGTACACCTGCAGCCAACGCTGTTGGGACGAACTGGGAAAGCATAGTGCGGCGAGGCTCGCGCGCGGCCAGGGTGGCCATGGTTGCTCCCGGCATTGCTGGATACTACGAGCGGGCGACAGACGCGGATTCCGAAAAAGCTGGTGGCGATGTTTGGCTTCAGGAATTTGATAGTTAGACTGCCGCTGACAGCAACGCTCGCCATTCTGAGTATGCTCGCGTACGCAGGCGATGCGCCGCAATCGCCGGTACGCGACAAGCCCGAACAGATCGGTTTCAGTAACGAGTTCGTCGGCTGGAGAGGTGAGTCGGCAGTCTTTCGGCGGGAGCGTTATTTGTCCAGCGGGCAGATGCAAACGTCGTCTTACGCGCTTGGCGTTCGAGGGCGGTCGACTGCGCCAGGTAGCAAGACCTGGAAGCTTTATCCGGGAACGATTCTGTTGCAGGACTACACGGCGAGTGAAAGCTCACCATCTAAGATTTCTTTCGAGCTGGATGCGGATCCTGCGAGGATAAGGGCTCTGGAAGAAGAGATGACCAGGTGGTCTGAACAGGAAGCGCCCAAGCTACCTGCGAGCTTTCCCCAAGTCCCTGCGGCGCTACGTATTCTGCTGGAGGATCAGGGCAGTAAGAGAGTGGTCTGGGAACAGAAACGCAAGCTGACGGCCAGTCCCGGCGAAAACGGATTTCGCTTCGAGCCGCCACGGCTGCGTTTCGCTGCGCTCTCAAAAAGTGGTGCGACTCTGTTGGTCGAGTTGATTAGTTCTGAAGGGAGCGAGTTTGTCCGAATCGCTCTCCAGCAGCAGAACGGCTTTACTGGGAGACCGCGCCGGTGAGCTCGGGTTGCACGGAGCCGTATTCCTGCAGGCCGAGGTCGTGAATAGGCAGAGTAAAGAGGAACGTGGAGCCCTTCCCTATTGTGCTTTCCACTGTCACGGTACCTCCCTGGGCTCTGACCAGATGCTTGACGATCGCTAATCCAAGGCCTGTGCCTCCCAGTTCGCGGGAGCGGGCTTTGTCGACGCGATAGAACCTCTCGAAGAGCCTCGGAAGATCTTCTTCCGGGATGCCAGCGCCAGTGTCGCGGACCCCGATTTCGATCATTTCCGGCTCCCCTCCCAGCACTTTAGAGAAGGCTGTAATGGATCCGTTCTCGGGCGTGTACTTCAGCGCGTTGTCCAGCAGGTTACTCATCACCTGATGCACGGCTTCGGAATCGCAAAAGACTTCGGCCATGTCGGACATCGGTACGACCCTTAACGTAATGCCCTTCTTTTCCGCCATAGGCCGCATGGAATCGACGCAATCGGCCAGTAATTCATTCACGTAATAAGAGGCAAACTGGAAGCGCGTCGTTCGTAGTTCGAGCCGCGACAACGTCATCAAATCCGCGGTCAGCCGGCCCAGTCGTTCGGCATTCTGGCGGATGATCGTAAGAAAACGCAGGTTGTGCTCGTTGTCGTAGATCGCACCTTCCAGCAGCGTTTCGGTGTAGCCCTGAATGGAGGCCAGAGGTGTGCGGAGTTCGTGGGATACGTTGATGACGAAATCCTTGCGGACGCGTTCCAGTTTCTCGAGCTCGGCGTGTTCATGCTGGAGTTGCTCGAACATTTCCTGGAGCTTCTCGCCGGTGTCGTTCAACTGCTCGACAAGGATACCGAGTTCGTCCCGACCTCGGCCGGGCAGCCTCGCTTTGAATTCTCCACGGGCCAGACGACCTGCGTATTCGATGATGGCAGCCAGTTTGGAAGACACGTACCGGGCAAAGAAAGCGGCTACGATGATGGCCGGCAAGAAGGCCAGCGCCACCGACGCCAGCAGCTGATTCCGTATTTCGGACACCTGACCGTCGATTTCTTTCAGGGGAACAGCGAGGCGCACACAGCCTTCCGGTATCGGGTTGGCGACGTACAGAAACTTGACTCCGATTGTCTGGCTGGTCCGGATATCGGAGCCCATGGATCCATGCAGCGCCTGAACGATCTCGGGCCGCTCCCCGTGATTGTCCATCTGACGCGGATTCGCCTCGGAGTCAGCCAGGACCGTGCCGTTGTGGGCAATGACGGTGAGCCGCCCCCCTGCGGCTCGTGCGAGGGCGTAATAGCGGATGTCTCCTCTTCGCCCGAGCTCCGCCACTTTCTCCAGTGCGAGCATCCGGTTCTTTTCCTCCAGTTCGCGGGTCAGCTTGGCAAGATAGGTGCGTTCCGCAACCTTGGAAGCGAGGAAATCGACTGCGGTGAGCGCTACTACAAGAACACAAAATACGCCGAAAATGAGCTTCAGAAAAATGCGGGCCGTCAGGTTGGTGATGCGCTTTGGGGCGGGCAAACTTTTACTTTAACCTGGAATTGAGTGGCAAAACGTGGCAGTGGGGGTCGGATTTCGTGCGCTGCTAACCGTGTTGCCGATTACAGGAGATCGGTGATTACAGGACTCTTAGGGGTGCACTAAGGCTTAGCCCTTACCGGACGTGCCCCGATTCACTCGGATTTATCCGGAACGTTATCTTTCTGTAACTGAGGTTTTCATAGGATTAAACCTTTGAAGAGATGGTTGAGAGTTCGCCTCGAATCGACCATCTCTACCACGTCGCTCCCGAA
>JACMLA010000761.1 GCA_014379815.1 Bryobacteraceae bacterium
GATGCTGAAGGCACAAACCAGGATCCCGGCCATCAGGGAAGGATAGAAAAGGCCTAGAGGAATCGCAATCGCAAATGCAGTGATGCTGTGGCCGGACGGGAACGAGAACTGATCGGGTGGAAGAAGTCGCGCCCAGCAGTGTTCTGCGATCGCGCAAGGGCGTTTCCGGCTTGTCTTACGTTTGAGATACAGAAACGTGACAGTTCCAATACTTGCTGCCGTAGCGCAGGCGGCAATCGTCGCCCAGCGATCGCTGCCGCCGAAAAGCAGGATCACGACCAGCATGATGTACCAAAGCCATCCGTCTCCGCCCCGGGTCGCGCAAATCGCCCAGAGTCGAATCCAGCGTGGGGCGCGCCAGCTGTTGACGTGCCGCATCAGCCGGTGATCGCGGGTAGCGATGTACTCGAGCATGGAATGCGTCAGGGCGCTCATAAGGATGCCTCACCAGGAACCGATGCGTTTCCGAGGGCTACGCCTTTTCTTCCCGTCGCCCGCCCGAACCAGCGTTCTGCGAAGGCGACTTCTGACCAGTAGTTTACGAAGAGTACCACAGGAACGCCTAATAGCAGGGGAGACAGTGCGAGAGTCCATGGTTTGGATCGCATCATCTCCTTGCAGATGAGAAGCACATCGCGAGTCAGGCGGAGGTAACCGCCCGATGATCCCAGAGCCACAGCGTGGCCCTGTCTGATGCCGTCGAGGTACTCCTGCTTGTTCCGGGCACCTCGAACCATGGTGTAGGCGCTGCCAACAGCGGCGACCGTGTGCGCGTCACTTCCACCGAGGCCGGTTTTCCGGAAATAGCCTGCATATTGGACCGCGAGCTCGTTCGCGCGCCCCACGATGGCTCCGTTCAGCGACTCCATATGGGAGAAAGAACTCTCAAACCACTCGTAGTCTTCCTCAGACCGCTGACCGGTCAGCCCGGAGAACAGGTGATTGACGCTGAACAGCAGGTCTTGCTCGCTCAGGTAAGCAAGCAAAGAGCTGAGATCGTCACGACGCCGCTGTACTTCAATATGCTGACGGTCCGAAATGTCGTACACCGCGATGTGCGCCTCATGGCCGCTGGGCAAGTGGCACGTGACTTCTTCGCTGACAAAGAAATCTGCATAATGCCGGAGGTCTTCGACGGCATCAATCGAGTCGTGATCCGTGACGGTAACCAGATCCATACCCATTCGCTTCAGTTTCTCGTACGCTTCCTGGGGTACGGTGTAGCACTCACGGCAAAAGTTGCGTGCAACCGGCACGGTGCACATGCCGGAGTGAAGTGTATGGATGTGGAGATCGCACTTCATCACCTACATGATTGGGCCTCGCTGTTACAGGGCGGTGACGCATGTAACAAACGTTTGTGAAATCCGATGTTTTCGCGAAGTGAGCTCATGGGATAGTAATTGGGGAACGATGCGTAAAGTCGATTTTGTCTTCTTCGATGCCGGAGGTGGTCATCGGGCGGCTGCCACTGCACTGCAAACCGTAGTCCAGCAGCAGAACCGGCCGTGGGAGATTCGGATGGTAAATCTGCAGGAGGTGATGGATCCTCTGGATATTTTCCGGAAGTTCACCGGAGTCCGCCTGCAGGACATCTACAACCGCATGCTGGCGAATGGGTGGACTCTGGGCTCGGGCTACCTTCTGCCTGGTATGCATGGGATCATCCGGATGTATCATCCGGCGCAGGTCAAAATGCTTTCCGAGTTCTGGAGATCCAGGGCTCCCGATCTGGTCGTTTCCGTGGTCCCCAACTTCAACCGGGCTCTGCTTCAGGGTCTGCGGCGATCTCCTTCCCGGGCACCGTACGTCACAATTTTGACCGATTTCGCAGATTTTCCCCCGCATTTCTGGATTGAACGTCAGGACCAGTTTCTAATTTGCGGAACGGACCGCGCGGTGAGTCAGGCACGAAGGATGGGTTATCCTCCAGATCGCTTGTTTCGGGTATCTGGAATGATTCTGCGTCCCACGTTTTATTGTGAGCTGACGCATGACCGGAATTCCGAGTTGCGAAAGCTGGGTCTCGATCCCAATCGTGCGACAGGCCTGGTCCTCTTTGGTGGGCAGGGGTCGGCGCATATGCTTCGGATCGCGGAACTGCTGCAGGATATGCATCGGGACGTGCAGTTAATTCTGATCTGCGGCAGAAATGAAAAGCTGGCGGCCGAGCTGCGCGACATGAACTCGCATCTCAGGATGCATGTCGTCGGCTTCACGCACGAAGTTCCCTACTACATGAGCCTGTGCGATTTCTTTATCGGGAAGCCCGGTCCGGGAAGCATCAGCGAGGCTCTGGCGATGAAGTTACCCGTGATTATCGAGCGAAATGCCTGGACTTTACCGCAGGAGCGTTACAACGCGGAGTGGGTTCGCCGGCACGAAGTGGGTTTGGTGGTCCGCAGTTTTCGAAAGATTTGTACAGCGGTGGAGCAGATGCTGGAGCCGGAGACCTTCGAAAGGCTGCGTCGCAACGCCGAGTGTGTCCGAAACCGCGCAGTCTTTGAAATTCCCGAGATTCTGAACCGGATCGTAGAGAGGCATGGGTAGCGCGCCTCTCTACGTTTCCAATGCCAGGCGGAGTCTTAGCTGACTTTGGCTGGGCAGTGCTTTTCAAATGCTTGCTTAAGGGTGGTAGCGATCTCGAGTGCCTGTCGGGTTTCGATATCGCGTCGATGCATAACGTACACCGGCTTGCCATTCTGGAATAGATAAACGGCAGGAGAAGACGGGGGCACTTCGGGCGTCAGTTCCCTGACGCGTGC
>JACMLA010000762.1 GCA_014379815.1 Bryobacteraceae bacterium
ATCCGCCGCATGTGTTCGCGAAGCCGAAACACAGCGGGACCGTTGAGGGTCTTGTAACAGCGGATGCCTTCAAAGACGCTGCTGCCATAGCTGACAACGTGGGACAACACATGAATTTTCGCGTCGTTCCAGTCGATCAGTTGGCCGTTATGCCAGATTTTTTCGGTGGGTGTCATTTCGTTTGTCTATCAGGGCCTCTTTTCAGGCCTTTGGTATTAGTATAGTTTAACCCAGCATTTGTAACGCTTTAGGCCAGAACCGCATCTTGTCTAGCGGAGGGTCTCCACACGTGCCAACAATTGTTCGTAACTTAGTTTGGTTTCTTCTTGTTGCAATAGCCGCTCAATCGGCACCTCGCCAGTTCAAACCCGGCTTTAACCTGTTTTCAAAGGAGCAGGATGTTCAGCTCGGTCGCGAAGCGGCGGCGCAGATACAAAGGCAAATGCCCATCGTGCGGGATCCTTCCATTCAGGGCTATGTCGAACGCATCGGACGACGGATGGCAAATTCGAACAAGACGGGAGGATTCCCATTCACGTTTGAGGTAGTGAACGACAAGAGCATCAATGCCTTCGCTCTTCCCGGCGGACCCACGTTCGTGCACACAGGCCTTATGTCAGCGGTCGAAAACGAAGCACAGCTGGCAGGTGTAATGGCACACGAGATGGCGCACGTTGCCTTACGTCACGGGACCAATCAAGCTTCAAAAGCAAATCTCCTTCAATTGCCAGCGATGCTCGCAGGAGCAGCTCTGAACAACGGAAGTGTTTTCGGTCAACTCGCTCAGGTTGGTGTAGGACTCGGTCTCAATTCTGTCCTTCTAAAGTATTCGAGAGATGCCGAGCGTCAGGCTGATTTGCTCGGAGCTCAGATCATGTCCGAAGCCGGTTACAACCCGATCGAGATGGCTAACTTCTTCGAGAAACTTGCAGCGCAGGGAGGGAGTCGGGCGCCGGCGTTTTTGTCGGACCATCCCGATCCAGGCGACCGCGTGCAGTACGTCTCAGAAGAGGTTCGCCAACTGCCGCAACGCGACTACAACGATGGTGACCGGAGCCAGTTGAGTCAGATCCAGTCCCGCCTCGGCAGCTTACCGGCACAGGCAGGAACGAGGGCACGCACGACCGGAGTCGTTGGTGAGGGCGATCCGCGACCGTCGGGCCGTTATCGCGAGTACAGGAATAGCAGCTTTGCCGTTTCCCACCCCGATAACTGGGAGGTTTTCGGAGATAAGGGAGGATCTGCTGTGACCATCGCTCCGCGATCCGGTCTGGTGCAAGGCAGCAACGGAGGCATGGCCGTCGCGTATGGCACAATGATCAGTTTTTTTGAGCCGCATCGCGGGAGCAGGCGCGGTGACATTCGACAGGACACCTACGACCTGGTCGGCCAGCTACGACAAGAGAATCCGGGGCTGCAGCCTGGTAACAATCAGCAGCGCGTCCGTGTGGGCAACAGCGCCGGTCTGCTTACCACGATGCGAAACGAATCCCCACTCGGCGGTCGCGAGATCAATATGCTCGTCACCGTGCAGCGTCCTGAGGGGCTGTTCTACATGATCTTCATCGCGCCTGAACAGGCCTTCCAGCAATCACAGGGTGTGTACGAGCAGATGCTGAGAACCGTGCGATTCTAAAGTTTGCAACACTACGAAGCACTTCTCTTCGATTTCGATGGCGTCCTTGTCGATAGCGAACCCATACACTGGCGTTGCTGGCAGGACATTATCGCCCCGTACGGATACAGCGTTACGTGGGAAGAATATGCGCCAGCCTGTGTCGGCGTCCATGAGCGAGGCACCGTCGAATGGCTTCGCCGCCAGCGGAGGCCGCCCGTACCGTTCGAAGAATTGTGGGCCCAATACCCCCGAAAGAAGCTAATGTACCTCGAACGCATGATGCAGGCAGGTATGCGGGCGGACGTGATTCATATGATCCGCATGCTGAGCAATGACTACCTGCTGGCGGTTGTCACCTCAAGCGCGAGGACGGAGGTGGAACCCGTCCTCGAAGCGGCTGGGCTCCTGAAATATCTGCAGACAATTGTCTACGGCGGGGATGTGCGTAATCTGAAGCCTAGTCCGGACCCTTATCTGCTGGCAGTTGAGAGAATTGGGACTTCCAACGCTCTGGTCGTAGAAGACTCGGCGGCAGGGATTGCCTCAGCCAAAGCCGCGGACCTCGATGTCCTCGTCATACCGGATCAGTCTGCGATGAGTGCCCTGGTGCTCACGCGATTGAACCTTGTTCCTCCGACGAGTGCGAGACGCTCCGATGTTTATAGACTCTGACGAGAACGATACGAAGAGCTGCCAGTACAGGCACCGAAAGAAACATACCCCAAAGACCTCCGACTGACTGTCCGGCAAAAGCACCGAAGAAGACAACGAGAGGATGAAGCTGGGTTCCGGCGGCCAGCAGGTTGGGCTGGATCACCGTGTCCTGTATTGTGCGGTAAATGGCAAAGAAGATCAGAATCCACCAGATATGCGGAAATCCGGTGAAAGCTGCCACCAGCAGCACCAGAATCGTTCCAGCCAATGGACCGAGGTAAGGAATAAATTCAAATACAGCCGCGCTGGCTGCTATCAGGAGTGCATACCGCAGCCCAATAATCTGAAAATAGATTGCATAACTTACTCCCGTAAGCGCTGAAACGATCACCATGGATCGTATATATTCCCCGATCAGCTTGTGTACGTCGTCCATGATCGCGATACTAACCTCGCGGTTGTCCGCCGGGATCCAGCTGAGAATATACCTGCGAATTTCAGCAGCGTCCTTCAGAAAGAGGAACGCGAGGACTGGAGCGATGAACACGAATCCAAGGCCGCCGAGTACCCCTGCCAGTCCTCCCATTGCTTGTTGCAGCAGCGGAACGATGCGTCCCGCGCTGGCCGTTGTTTGTTCCCTGATAAAGCTGACAACGTTCTCTTTGTAGGGGGCGAGCCAGTCTGGAACGGGGATCGATTCGAGGCCGGGGGCCTGGCTGAGCAGGTAAGGAAGTTGCTGCGCGAAGTCTCGCGCTTCCGAGACAAGCCTTGATCCTATCCAGACTGCAACACCGACTATGAGACCGAGAATAGCTACATAGACGATCGCCAAGGAGGCGGTGTGAGGAATACGGCGCGGAGTTATGCGATCCACCATGTAGACCAGTGGATACAACATGTACGACAGGAAAATCGCTACTACGAAGATCAGG
>JACMLA010000763.1 GCA_014379815.1 Bryobacteraceae bacterium
CTGGCCCGAATGGCGAACCCGGAGAATGCCTACTACATCATCGAGAGCGAAGGTAGGCCCGAGGGTTTCGTAATCCTGACTGGACTCCACAGCAGGGATCGCAGCATACTGGTCAAACGCATCGCCGTGCAGCTTCCTGGCCGGGGTACCGGGCGCGAGGCGCTCAGACTCGTGATACGACTCGCGTTCCACGAGCTCCGCGCGCACCGCGTCTGGCTCGATGTGTATGTCGAGAATGAAAGGGCCCGACGAACCTACCGGGCGCTCGGGTTTGTAGAAGAGGGTGTTACCCGCGAATCCACATGGGATGGTCAGCGTTTCCGCTCTCTCGTACTAATGTCGATTCTTGAGCAGGAAGTCGCGGGAACCGGGTTAGAAACGTAACAGCCTGCGGTAGGATGCAAGGCAGTGGCAGAGTCTTCCAGGCCGGGCCGTCGCTGGAATCTTCGGATTCGGTTAGGTCTCTCTGGGGCTACCCCAGGGCATCACTCTAAGCAGGCAATTCGTCGCGCGAGCAACCCTGCGCTGTACGCAGAAACGCTCGCCCAAAGTCAGACTCGCTGGGTACTCTGCCATCTTACCGATGCAACGATCGCTAGTGATTAAGAAGCTTGCGGAAGTGTTCCTCGCGAGCGGCATAAACTCACCATTTCTCACCTCGCGCTGTGCCGTCGTGCTTGGTCGAAACTGGCGCTGGCTCCGTCCCCTGGCAGATCGCTACGTGGTCACGTTTTCGAATCGAATCCGCCCGAGTTATCGCGAAGTGCTGAGCTTTCTCGAGACAGATACCGGATTAAAGGAAGCCTTTACCAGAAATTCCGGTCAATTCGAAATAAAGCAGTGGATTGAGGAAACACCTCACATGAGGCCTGTGCCAGCAGCTCAGGCCTGGCCTGTCCCCCCAATCGAAACCACAGGGGCGCTTGCAGAATGGCTCTGGCTGGATGCCGGGCATCTGGAATGGTACGCGGATCTGAAAGCCTTTGCCGAAACTTCGATCTCCGAGAAACTGAGCCACTATAGCTACCACGTCCTTCGGAAGCGGACCGGAAGCGTGCGCTTAATCGAAGCACCAAAGCGACAAATAAAGAAACTGCAAACGCAGATTCTCGAGTGGATTCTGAACCCTGTGCCCCCTCACCCGGCGGTGCATGGCTTTATTGCAAAGAGATCAATAACGACTTTCGTTGCTCCCCACACCGGGCAGCGCGTTGTACTCAAGATGGATCTGCGCAACTTCTTCCCGTCCCTCCGCGCGGCTCGGATCCAGGCCTTTTTCCGGACTGCGGGATATCCCGATGAGGTCGCCCAACTGCTGACGGGTGTCTGCACGAACATCACACCCCGGCGATTCTGGCGAGCTCCGGAACTGAATCTCACGCTACAGGAAATTCAGGATATGCGGGATTTGTACGGTCGTCCCCATCTGCCGCAAGGTGCTCCGACGTCTCCCGCTCTGGCAAACTTGTGTGCGTGGCGTCTGGATTGCCGTCTGCAAGCTCTTGCTGCTTCGGCAGGAGCCCAGTACACCCGCTATGCTGACGATCTCGTGTTCTCAGGAGACGAACACTTCGATCGAAGTGTCAGCCGTTTCTCCGCGCACATAGGTGCCGTGGTACTGGAAGAAGGATTCGCGATCCATCACGCCAAAACCCGCATCATGCGCCAGGGACAACAACAGCGAGTTGCTGGCCTCGTAGTCAACCAGCATGCAAATGTGGCTCGGCCCGACTATGACAGGCTGAAAGCAATTCTGACCAATTGCATACGCCACGGTCCGGAGAGCCAGAATCAGAATGCTCATACCAGCTTCCGCCAGCACCTGGAGGGTCACATTAGCTTTGTGCACATGGTCAACCCGGCAAAAGCCCTGCGGCTGCGGGCCCTGTTCGATCAGATTGCCTGGTGACGCCAGAAATCACGCCAGTATGCTTTTCACAACGTTCCCGTGCACATCGGTCAGCCGGAAATCTCTGCCCGCATGACGATAGGTCAGGCGCGTGTGGTCGAATCCCAGACAGTGCAGAATCGTCGCATTGAAGTCGTGTACGTGCACCTCGTTCTCCGCGATGTCGACTCCATACTCGTCCGACGAACCATACACAACACCTGGCTTAATCCCTCCGCCGGCGAGCCACGACGAGTAGACTTTGTTGTAGTGTTCGCGACCCTTGCTCTCAGGCGAGCCCCATGGTGTGCGTCCGAACTCTGTCGTCCACACCACGAGAGTATCGTCGAGCATGCCCCTTGCCTTCAGATCCTTGATAAGCCCGGCTACCGGCTGATCGATGCTTTCCGCCAGTTTCGTCATCCCTGTCAGATTGGAATGGAAGTCCCAGTTGTGATTGGAACCGGTGTCGATCAGCTCGATAAACCGTACACCCCGTTCGGCCATGCGCCGCGCCACCAGACACTGCCAGCCAAACCCGGATGTCTGCCCCGGTTTCAATCCGTATAACGCCAAAGTGGCTTGGGACTCCTTGGAGAAGTCGAAGACCTCAGGCATATCGCTCTGCATTCCATAGGCGATTTCAAAAGACTTGATCCGTGCCGCCAGTGCAGGATCGGACCCGCGGGATTGCTGATGTAGTTTGTTGAATTTCGCCAGAAGGTCGAGTTCCAGCTCCTGCGATTTTGCAGTAGGCGCCCGGCGCTGCAAATCGGCAATCGGCTCTGCGCCACCCGAAATCCGCGTACCGGAGTGCGCGCCAGGAAGGAAATCAGACGACCACACCTGTGCCCCTGCATAGGGCAAATGCGGAGCGAGCACAACAAACGAAGGCAGGTTCCGATTCTCGGTTCCCATGCCATAGCTGACCCAGCTTCCGATACTGGGCCGCTTGACCGTAACCGAGCCCGTATGCACGCCCATCGTCGCCTGAAAGTGATCGTTGTGGTCTCCGGTCATGGAACGAATCACGCACAGATCGTCCACGATTCCGCCCATGTGCGGGAACAGATCGCCGACAGCTACGCCCGACTGACCGTACTGTTTAAAGCCCCACGGCGACCCCATGAACGGTACGTCTTTCATTCCCTTCTTGCCGTCCGCTGCCGCCTTTGTGAGTGCTGGCTTCGGATCGAAAGAGTCGACGTGAGAAACACCGCCAGTCATGAACAAAAATATGACCCGCTTGGCCTTACCCGGAAAGTGGGAAGTCCTCGGTGCGAGAGGGTCCTGCGTACTCGCCAGCAATTCCGAAATCATTGCAGGAAACAGCGCAGAGCCCGCAAACAGGGAGTGGATTAGCTGTCGCCGATTAAATTCCATGGAAATAAAACCTTAATCTACGTAAAAGAATTCGTTACTGCTCAGAAGTACTCTCATCAGGGCCGTCCACGCCAGCCGCGTCTTCTCTTCCAAAGCGACCTCCGCAGTACCCGCTGCTTCCCGATCTTTCTGCAGAAATTGCGTGCACATGGCAGACTCCGCCTGCGTCGGCACTCGCCCGTAGAGCAGGCGGTACGCGAGGCGAATCCGGGAGCTGGAGCTTTCTTCCGACAGGGCAATCCTGGAAGCCAGATTCGAGGCCTGCGTATCGATGAAAGCATTGTTCATCAGGTACAGAGCCTGCAGTGTTGTGGTGTTGCCGCTTCGCACCGCTGTTGAGCTATTGGCGTCCGCTCCGTCAAACAGATCCAGATACGGATTCGGGCGGAACCTCTGCTGCAAAAGAAAGACGCTGCGCTTGTTTGTTCCAAACGTGTCCAAATCGGCTACGAATGGGTCATGCTGCGTCAGGACGTAGCTTCCACGCGACGCAAAGGGATGCGGGCCACCGGGCGAAGAATCCAGCTGACCGCTGACCTGCAAAATGGAATCCCGAAGCTCTTCGGCAGATAGCCTGCGCCGGTCAAACTTCCAGTAAAACTCGTTCTTTGGATCTTTGGAAAAATTAGCCTCTTCGTGACCCGACGCAGCAGCATACACGCGTGTGAGCACGATGTCCTTGTGAAGCTGCTTCAGACTCCAGTCATTCTGGACAAATCGCGCTGTCAGGTAATCCAGCAATTCGGGGTGAGAAGGCGCCTCGCCGCGCTTCCCGAAGTCATTGGGGGTGTTGACCAGACCTCGTCCAAAATGCCACAGCCAGACCCGGTTCACCATCACTCTGGCAGTGAGTGGGTTACCGGGATCGATGATCCAGTCAGCCAGCAAGTGTCGGCCGCTGCCTTTGTGATCTGCCGGCACCTTCTGTCCACCCAGAATCTGCAAAAAGCCCCTCGGCGCTTCCGGACCCAGAGTCTTGGGGTCGCCTTTAATCATCACGCGGACGTTCTGGCCTTCCCCCTCGGCCACCGCATAGATCATCGGAATATCCGGCCAGTTCTGTCGAATCCGCGAGAGTTCTGAAGATGCTTCGAGGTATTTCAAACGTTCGTCAACAGGACTGTTCTTCTCTTTCCCCGCTCCCTTTTTCACGATCTTGTACGCATCCATCATGCGGGCCTGCTGCTTATCAAGTTTTTCCTGATCTTCAAGTTTCAGTGCAGCAAACCCATTCAGATACTGATGGTGCTCCAGACCAGGCCATGGATACTTCGTGCTCTTGAAAATTCCAGCGAGTGCGTAGTAGTCTTTCGTGGGAATCGGGTCGAACTTGTGGTCATGACAGCGCGCACAGCCCGTTGAGAGCCCAAGCACCGCCTTTCCAAGATTCTCAATCGTGTCGTCAAGGGTGAGATAGAACTCTTCCGCACTTTGCCCGAAGCGTCGCGCAGTTCCCAGGTAACCCGTCGCGGCCAGTTTCTCGGCCCGGTCCTCGTCATCCTGGTGAGGCATCAGGTCTCCCGCAAGCTGTTCCCGCAGGAACTGGTCAAAGGGCTTGTCCCGCTGCATCGAGCGAATCACATAGTTCCGGTAACGATACATCTCAGGTACGGGATAATCGGACGCATCTCCGGCCGTATCGGCATACCGCACAACGTCCAGCCAGTGACGCCCCCAGTGCTCGCCATAGCGCGGCGATGCCAGCAAGCGGTCGACTACCTTCTCCAGTGCACCCGGTCCTGTATCGGCAACAAACGCGTCGACTTCTCCCGGTGTCGGAGGCATGCCTGTCAGGTCGTAAGTCACTCGCCGGAGCAGAGCACGCTTACTGACTCGGCCAAGTGGCGCGAGTCCCTTCTCGTCGAGCTTTGCTTTGATGAACCGATCAATTGCAGTTCGATTCCATTCAGGAGCGGCTACCGGTTTCGGAGTGGAATCCACTACCGGCTGATAAGCCCAGTGCTTTTTCTCGGCAGACCAGTCGTAGGCGGCCTTCTCCGTTACAGGAGACCCACCCTCGCGTGGATCGACGGCTCCGGCCTTTACCCATGCCACGAAATCCTGGACCTGTGCTGGCGGAAGAGGCTTCCCGGGAGGCATCCTCAGATCCTTATGAGCGCCCTCGATTGCCCTAATCAGAAGGCTTTCTTCTGGTTTTCCTGGAACTACGGCCGGGGCTCCGGATTTCCCGCCACGCAGCAAACCTTCGCGCGTATCCACATACAAATCGCCCTGCGCCGCTGCCCCTTTTGCGCTATGACACGCGTAACAACGCGTCGCGAGAACTGGCCGAATCTTCTTCTCGAAAAAGTCAGTGGCTTCGTCCGCGCGAAGCAGCAGCGGGCTGAATCCGACGAGAAGCAACAAGGAGCAAAAGGCTACCGGGGCACGTGCGGCCATGCCTCACATGATATCTCCTTATGAGGTCAGGCAGGACCCGGAAAACTCCGTTGCTGGCTTGGGTTTCGCATCTGGCATCGAACGTGCATTCGTCACTGCATGCGCCACACCGATGACATGACGATCGCCGCTCTCAGATTGGAGAATCAGAGACTCAGAAGGCTGGTTGAAATCCTCCATGACTCATTTTGTCCTGCGGATTGCGAGGAGTTTGCTCAGCAGGAGCAAGAAGTTACGCGCGTTTTCTTCTTAACGCCGGAGAAGCAGGATGCCTACTGGTATAACGAAGCGCGTGGCGCGCTTGGGATGCCGTCGTCCCGGACTGCTGCTCCATCATGGAACACCATGCAAACCGAAACGAACCACGCGTTTCAAATGAGGACAAAGCGGGGAAGCGTACAGCACTAGCTCTTTAAGGAAGGAGAGCAACGCCAGGGGACGACGCCACTCTCCTGAGTCTGGTGCGGCGAGCCGGGAGCCTATTTAGTTGTCGTCATCGTCGTCGCTATCATCGTCATCGTCATCGTCATCATCGTCGTCACCGCACATGCTGCCAGGGAATACCACCGGATCGACCTTGGCGATCTTGCTTACTTTAACTTCTTTAATCCGCGTGTTCCCTGCACTGTTCAGACGGTCAATGAACAAATTGGCAATAACTCCGTAGCCGCTATTGCTCGGATGGATGCCGTCCAGTGAAAACAGGCCTCCCAGGAAGCCGGTCGAGAGGCAATAGCCACCAGCCTTATAGCCGTTGCGGGAGATCTTAGTCACCAGTGCATTCAGGTCCACCAGAGTCGCACCATAACGGGCTGTCTGCTCGCGGATCACAGCGTTGTATGCCACAGTGGCGGACCGGATCCTTGCCCCATCGGTAGCAGACAAAATGCAGGGAAGCGGCACACCGGGTGGCAAAAGACCAGGTACGGGCAGTGGACAACTGGTCGGCCAGACAAAGGGTGCAGGAGGCGCTCCGCCTGCAAGGATGTCGAGAGCAATCGATACCGCTGTGCGCCGTAGCAGATCGCCTTCCTGGATTCCGAGCGTCGTTAACACTTTGCTCAGAGGGACGCCCGCTTGCTGCGCCAGCGTTCGGGGCGAGGTGAAGTACGGTATTTGCGTTACGTCGGGAATGTTCGCTACCAGCAGGGTTGCTCGCGAAGTAGCCAGTCTGCTGATCACCGTAGAGAACTGTGACGAGAATACGTCGAGCGGAGTGAGCAACGGCAGAAAGCCCGAGATCGCAGGCACCAGCGCATCGTTGTTGCCCAGCGCCAGGAACATCGTTGTTGGGTTCAATGCCAGGGCCTGGTTGACCTGACTCTGCGCAGGTCCCGGGTAGCCGAGCACGATCTGTGCCCACCCAATTACGTTGCCTTTCGTGGGCGGAAACTGGTTA
>JACMLA010000764.1 GCA_014379815.1 Bryobacteraceae bacterium
CCTTGGGACGATCTTCTCGCTGCAGATGGCAGAGGCACGGAACGCCTACGAGACTGGTGGACCAGACGCTCTGCGGAAGACACTGGAGCGTTTTCGGAGACTGACCGACAGCGAGGGCGTGCTGACAGATGCTGAAGGCCGCGATCTGGTAAGCGGTCAGATTCGGATGGACCTGCAGGACGCTGCCCGGAGGAGACGGAGGGGCACTTTTGCCGGCAGACGAGGCGGTACCGTAATCGGGCGCCCGAGCCGGGATGGGCAGTACTTTTACTTTCTGACGCTGCAGGGTCGCGGCGTTGTGCGGTGGTTCCTGCAACCGGAAGTACATCTCGCTGTCCTGCTGGTCCTGACCGTTCTAAGCTACGCCTTTGCCCGTTATCTTACGAGCCCTGTACGGAAGCTGCAAATTGCTGTCGAGTGCTTTGGGCGAGGCGACTTTGGTTCACGGGTTCGCTCGACGCGAAAGGACGAACTGGGGGAGCTTGCGCGCACTTTTGACCAGATGGCGGACAGAATCGAGACACTGCTGGACGCGGAGCGCCGTTTGCTCCTCGACATTTCGCATGAGCTTCGATCGCCGCTGGCGCGCCTTGGGGTCGCAGTGGAACTGGCGAGGTCGGGAGAGGATGTCACCCGGCATCTTGACCGGATTGAGAGAGAAGCTGGCCGCTTGAATGGCTTAGTAGGCGAGTTACTGCAGGTGACGAGGGCCGAGGGTGACAGTTCGCTCATGAAACGGGAGATGGTTCGCTTAAGTGAGCTGGTGGCCAGTGTTGCGGAAGACGCGCGAGTGGAAGCGGCCCAGCGCGAGGTGGTCGTGACAGTGGAACAGCCTGAAGCTCTGGCGGTGCAGGGCGATTCGGAACTGTTACGACGCGCTCTGGAGAACGTAGTCCGCAACGCGATACGGTACACCGATCCCAAAACAGTGGTGCTGATTTCGGCGACTCTGCTGCCGAACAGTTCTGTCGTGATCGCTGTGAAAGACCAGGGTCCTGGCGTCCCCGAAGAGAGTCTGCCGCGCCTTTTCGATCCTTTCTACCGGGTGGACCCGGACAGGAACCGGGTGAGCGGCGGGACGGGTCTCGGGCTGGCAATCGCGCGCAGGGCAGTCGAACTGCACCGGGGACGCATCGAAGCCGAGAATGGTCACCCTGGTCTTGTGGTGCGAATCACGCTTCCGCAACACTCTGGTACGCTGGCGGCTTGAGCATCTACGAAACCAGGCCCATTTGTTTTGACGGGCTGCGGACGGTTCCACTTGGGGAGCGCGGCGGCAAGGTTGCAATAGCTAAACTCGCGAAGACCTATCAGGCCGGGGATGGAGTTGCCGGTTTGCTTCAATCGCTGCCGGGTCTACTCGCGGCCGAGGAGTTTCTGTACCTGACAGATCGAATCGTAGCGGCACGCGCCGCTGGAAAACCCGTGCTCTGGGGTCTGGGAGGGCACGTGATCAAATGCGGACTTGCGCCGGTACTGGCGGACCTGATGGGCAGGGGTTTTATCACCGGATTTCTGTTTAATGGATCTACGGCGATTCATGATTTTGAGATTGCAATTGCAGGCCACACCAGCGAGGATGTCGAGGCAGTTCTACCTGACGGAGCATTTGGTGTGTCTGAGGAAACTGGCCGGGAAATGAATCTGGCGATACGTGCGGCTTTGGTCGACGGGATTGGCTTTGGCGAGGGTCTGGGACGTTATCTTGCCGGTACTCCCGATCTCAGATTCGGCGACTTCAGCCTGCTGTCGCGTGCCTACCATTCCCGCGTGCCTGTTACTGTGCATGTGGCAATTGGGACGGATACTGTGCACATGCATCCCGACGCGGACGGGGCGGCACTGGGCGAGACGACTCACGTAGACTTCCGGCTGGCGTGTTCTCTGATTGCGGGACTGGACAACGGTGGAGTTTACGTGAATGCGGGCTCGGCTGTAATACTGCCGGAGGTTTTTCTTAAGGCTGTCTCGGTTGTGAGGAATTTGGGCGGAACTCTAGCGAATTTCACTACCGCTACTCTGGATTTCCTGCAGCATTACAGGCCGCGGATGAATGTCTTGCAGCGACCCCATTTTGGTTCGGGGGGCCGTGGTGTCGCTTTGACAGGCCATCACGAACTGATGATTCCGTTACTGGCTGCTGCTCTTATCGAGAGGCAGGCTGCCGGTGACTAGGTGCCCGGTGTACTTTCCACTTTGTTTACCTGATATCTGCTGACAATCTCCTCACCCAGCGCCATAAACTCGTCGAGATTCGAAGATTTGCGGAGGTAGCAGTTGGCCTCAGCTGCTCTAAAGCCGACTACGTCCTTTGGGGATGAGCTTAATACTGCAACATAAACACTGGCGAGCGCGGGTATGGAGCGGATAAGCCCGAGGAGTTCCGTACCATCCGGGCCTGGAAGATTCAGGTCGAGAATAATGAAGTCGGGACGTGACCGGGTTTCCCCGATCTGGGAGAGATAACGGCCAGCGGAATCACCGTTGGAAAGGACCGTGATTTCGCACAGAGTGTTCAGCCGGAGAGCCTCCTCAAGAAGATAGACGTCCGCCGGATTATCTTCAATAAGCAGGATTTGCAGCATTAATCTATTTTTTGGAACGTAAGGTGAGCCTTTACGGATCAGAAAGAATAAAGACACGTCTCTTATTCTTCCCTGCTGATAGTTTAGCTGTTATTCCGCTGAATAGGAAAGAGGGGTTGGGCGGGTAAAACAGGACGGTCTAGTTTTTGGAGGGCAGCGCTCGCCATTCGGCTTGAGGGATTTCACGACCGGGCCAGGCCACTTTGGTGAATGGCCACGCGCTGGCCAGCCAGGCTTTCATGTCCTTGTGTAGCTGGACGTCGAAACCCTTATCGGCTTGATCTTTTGTGGTCCACAAGGATGCCACCGCGTCGTAACCCTGCTTGTTACTTGGCCGGATATAGAAGCAGCCGTATTCTTTTGTCTCATCGGAGTTAAGGACCGCATAGGGGAACGACTTTCGGCTGTCCCACTGTGCTTTCTCACCGGCCATGTCTTTTGTCTGATCCGCCATGGTGAGCTCCGGACGTGGCCAGTTTCCACCCATCAGTGGGCGAATGTGGTCGATGGAACCCATGTAGGCATCGTAGTCGAGCTTAGCAACTTCGGGCCCTAGCGGGACCAGTTTGTAGGTGGATCCGGTGTAAGAACGAGGAACCTGGAACGACTCTGGGACAAGTTGAGCGCTCGCCGCCGTTGTAATGGCGGCCGCGAGCGCGAAGGATTGGAGCAAGCGCATAGAAGGGATCAGGCGATGATGTCGTGCAGGACGTTGCCGGCGACGTCGGTCAGCCGGAAGTCGCGGCCACTGTACTTGTACGTCAGCTTCAGATGATCGATGCCCATCAGGTAAAGGATGGTGGCGTGCAGGTCATGAACGTGGACCGGCTTTTCTACCGCTTTGAAGCCAAAGTCGTCAGTGCCTCCGTAGATGGTGCCCGCTTTGACGGCTCCACCGGCCAGCCACATTGTGAACCCGAATGGATTGTGGTCGCGACCGCGCTTGACGTTTCCACCGCCACCGCCCACTTCACGAACAGGAGTTCGGCCAAACTCAGAACCGCAAACCACCAGCGTGTCTTTCCAGAGACCACGGCTCTTGAGGTCTTTAATGACGGCCGCGAAGGCCTGATCCGACGCCTTGGCGTTAATCTTGTGGGCCATGATGTCGGCGTGCGCATCCCAGGGGTCGCCTTTGGCGTAGTAGACCTGGGTCATACGGACGCCTTTTTCGGCAAGCCGAACAGCCGTGAGAGCACCGCGCGCCACGTGACCGGGACCATACAGGTCGAGTGTGGCTTGCGATTCCTTGCGGATGTCGAACACTTCTGGAGCCTCGGTTTGCATGCGGTAAGCGATTTCCATCGACTTGATTACCGCTTCGACCTGAGGATCCTGCTGCTCGCCACCGTGCAGCTTTTCGATCTTCTGGAGCAGGTCCAGCTCGCGACGCTGCTCGGGAAGCTGAAACTTGGGATTGTTGACGTAACTGACCAGCTTCTTGGGATCGAAGCCCTTTTCAACGGTAACTTTTTTGGGCTTGGCAGGCTCTTTGCCTTCCGCTTCGGGAGCCTGGCCTTCGCCTTCGGGTGTCTCGACCTTGTTGGTGATGTAGGTTCCCTGGTTGATGGCCGGCAGAAATCCATTACCCCAGAGCGGCGGTCCGACGGTAGTTGGAATGTCGGGGCAGAGGACGACATATCCAGGCAGATTCGCGTTTTCGGTTCCAAGCCCGTAGGTGATCCACGCACCCAGTGAAGGACGCCCAGCCTGATTCGCCCCGGTGTTCATCATGAGGCAGGAAGGCTCGTGATTCGGGATCTCAGTGTGGACCGAACGGATCCAGCAAATGTCGTCTGCGACACCCGCGATGTGAGGCCAGAGTTCGCTGATGTCCATCCCGCTTTGGCCGTACTTTTTGAACGCAAACGGAGACTTCATGAGGGCGCCCGTTTTGCGCTCGGTTTTAATCTCGCCGCCCGGAATAGGCTGGCCATCGTACTTGTCCAGCATCGGCTTAGGATCGAAGCTGTCGATGGAGGAGCAGCCGCCGTTCATAAAGAGGAAGATGACTCGCTTAACCCGCTGGGGATGGTCGAGCTTAGCAAGGCCAAGGTTGGCATCGTTCGGGATGACGTTGCCGGCTCGTGCGATGGAGTTACCCACCATGCTGGCAAATGCCATGAAGCCGAAACCGTTGCCAACGCGGCTGAGCGCCTCACGTCGCGTAACCGGATTTTCTGATTTATGCCGTGACATGTTTTTCGTTGAATGCCTGTTACTTGATGAAAACGAATTCGCTGGAACTTAAAAGTACTTTGGCGTAGCGTCCCCATGCAGTTGGCTCGTACTTCACTGGTGCAGGCCCGCCTTTGCCGCCGCCGCGCTTGTCGCCCATAAGGCCACCCATCATCGCTTTGCCCATCATCTCGGCTTCGACCATTTCGGGTGTCTTTTCCATGTCCTCTTTGTCTTTCTCTTTATCGGCTGGTTTTGCCTCTTTATCTACAGACTTTCCGGCTTTCGCTTTTGTGTCCGCAGCAACCGATGCCGCTTCTGTGACTGCGGGACTGCTATCCTTTTCGGGCTTCATGGCAACGCCTGCCGCTGCGGAAGCGGACTGAACCTCTGAAGTGGCTGCCGGAGGAGTCGCTGCCGGAGGCGTGGCTGCGGGCTTGTCAGTTGTCTCGGGTTTCGACTTGTCTTTGTTCTTCTCAGCAGCTTTCTCGTCGGCCTTTTTCTTTCCTTCTTCAAACTCGAGCATTGGCTCGGTCTTGATGTAGTTGAGACCCAGCTGTGTTTCTGATTCGGTCGGAACACGACCGTAGACAAGCTGATACATCTTGCGAACCCGGGCACGGTTATCGGGTTCGGCGGCAATGCGCTTGGCAAGTTCTTCTGCCTGCACCTGCATGAAGTCGCTGTTCATGAGAAAGAGGCGCTGCAGGGGTACTGTTGTCGCAAAACGGCGTTCGGCGGAAATGTTGGGATTCGGGAAATCGAACAGCTGAAGGTATTCGTCGAGCTTGTAGCGGCTCACCTTCCCATAGATGGTACGGCGCTTGTTCGCGGGGCTAAGTTCGGTTGAAGGTCCGCCCACGGCATTGTCCATGGTGCCGGAGACGAGAAGTACTGAATCACGGAGTTGCTCGGCATCCATGCGCTGCTTATTGAAGCGCCAGTAGAGCCGGTTACCCGAGTCTTTCGCGAACGCCGTCGCGTTGTCTGCTGCACTGAGCTGATAGACCGAGCTCAGCAGAATCTCGCGGTGCAGTTTCTTGGTCGACATTCCGTTCTTGACGAATGTGCTGGCGAGGTGCTCGAGGAGCTCAGGGTGGATGGGGCGCTCACCGGTGATCCCGAAGTTGCTAGGTGTATCGACGATTCCCGTGCCGAAGTGCCCGCGCCAGACACGATTGACGAAGACCCGCATGGCAATCGGTTGCGCGACGATTTCGTCGGCGAGTTCCAGTCGCCCGCTGCCCTTCGAGAACGACTTCAGGTCGCCTTCTTTGGAAAGAATGCTTAGGAAGTGACGGGGTACCGGGGGGCCGAGGTCCTCCGGGTTCCCACGTATGCTGAGCTCCAGATCCCGGATGTCGGGCAAATCCTTCACGCCGTGCGCGAATGGATAGTAAGGGTCGATCTTCTTCTTTTCGGCATCGATGTCGGCTTTGATCGCATTGATCTGCGCGAGTGCGTCGGCGCCTATGCGTCTTTCGAGACCCCAGCCGCGGAACATCAGAACACCGGGCTTGCCGAATCGCATACCCATACCCATCATGGCGTTCGGATCGTCGGAATCGTTCAGCTCACGCTGGAACACTTCGGTAAAGAAGAAGTTCTGATCTTCCGGCAGGTTTTTCAGCTGGAGTCCGCAGCCGGGGCAGAAGTCGTCGTTGGTGACGAAATCGCTGGGCCGGTTCGTTCGCTTTTTACGCTTTGTGCCCTCGACAGCTTTGTCGGAGATGATTCGATTCTCTTCGTCGATCTCGGCCCGGGCTAACATTACCGAGACCACGTCTGCCTGTAGCGCCTCAGAGAGCTTCTTCGCCTCTTCCGCAGAGCCACCCTTCTTCATCATGGCCTGCCACTGGTCTTTGTACTTGTACTTTTCCGTGGTTCGGCCCATGTAGCGAATCCAGCGCGCAAGTAATTCGTAGTCCAGTTTTCGCTCTTCGACAACCTGGGCAATGTCTTTCTTCGGCTTGCCGTTTACGTCGAAGACTCCCTGAAGATAGCTGGCGGTCTCGAATGCGAGTTTACGGGCAAGCTGCGCAGTGAAGTTGCCCTGGGTCTCGCCGAGCAGTTTGTTCTTGGTGTCGATAGCCTCTTCGATCTTCGCCACTTTACTCACGACGGACTTGGGAACGAGAGGGTACTCCTGATACTGCGTGTTGCGAAAGACGCCTGCGAGCGAGTAGTAATCCTTCGTGGGAATCGGGTCGTATTTGTGGTCGTGGCAGCGGGCGCACGCGACTGTCAGCCCGAGGAATCCCCGCGTAACTGCGTCTACCCGATCGTTGCGTTCATCGGCGCGCGTTACCTCGACTGCACCGTTGTCGTAGTACCACGGACCAAGTCCCAGGAAGCCGGTTCCCGCGATGGTCTTGTAGCGAATCTTCTCATCCATCAGATCGCCTGCTATTTGCGCAC
>JACMLA010000765.1 GCA_014379815.1 Bryobacteraceae bacterium
CGCAGAGGCGCAACTATATTCCTGACTTCACATGTTCTCGAAGTCGTCGAGCGTCTCTGTGACCGGATCGCTATTTTGAACGACGGCAAGCTTCTTGTGGAGGGTCCGATCGCAGAACTGCGTTCCGGAGCGGAGTCTTTGGAGGATACTTTCGTGCGCCTCGTTGGGCCTTCCAGAAGCGGTAGCGTTCTCGAGTGGCTGTCGTGAATAGCCATCAGGCAGGCGCCATACTGTGGGCGCAGTGGCGAACCGTCTGGAACTACACGTTCCGGTACAACCGGCTCGCTAACGCGTTTATGGGCCTGTTTTTGCTGCTGTGGTACGGCGTGTGGGCGGCTGCCGCGTGGGGACTGGCTGTGCTGACCGCGAACCCGGCGGCCTTCAGGGAAACGTTGCAGCCTCTGCTACCGGCAACTTTCCTGCTCATCTTTCTCTACTGGCAGTTGGTACCGCTGGTGATGGTCAGCTCCGGGATGTCACTCGACATGGCTAAGATTCTGGTCTACCCCATCCCGCAGAGCACCCTGTTTACGATCGAAGCTCTGTTGCGACTTACTACGGCCGTGGAGATGGTGCTGGTGACCATCGGCCTGTTTGCGGGGTTACTCCTGAATCCGGATCTCCCCTGGTGGTCGCCCCTGATCCTGATCCCGTTTGCTGCGTTCAACACTCTGATTTCCGCAGGACTACGGGATCTCTTTGCCCGACTGCTCGCCCTGCGGGGCATTCGGGAAGTTTTGATATTCCTGTTTGTCCTTGCTACGGTGGCTCCGCAGGTATTGCTGGCAAACCGGGAAGTTTCGAAGGCTTCGCTATGGGCTGCCATCAAGACAGGCTGGGGCGAAGCCTGGCCCTGGACTTCTGCCGCGCGACTGGCCGAAGGTCAAGGTACCTGGTTTTCCCTGTCCTGTCTGGCTGTTGCCCTCCTGATGGCGTGGCTATTCGCCCGGGGTCAGTTCGAGCGGTCTCTCCGGTTCGATGCAGCCGAGCAGCGTGCCTCCCCTCAAGCTCCCAAAGGCAGGTCGCTCATGGAGAGGCTATACTCCCTCCCGGATCGCTTTTTTCCAGATCCGATCGGAGTTCTGGTTGGGAAAGAAGTGCGGTCCCTAAGCCGCTCACCGCGTTTCCGACTGCTGTTTTTGATGGGATTTTCGTTCGGGCTGTTTATCTGGTTGCCTCTGGTGTTGAATAGCAGCGAGTCATCTCCAGTAAGAACGAATTACCTTACTGTCGTGAGTGCCTATGCGCTTCTCCTGCTTGGGGACGCTCTTTTCTGGAATAACCTCGGGATGGATCGTACTGCCGCACAAATCTGGTTCGTAGCGCCAGTTCCGTTTGCGTCGGTTCTGAAGGCGAAGAATCTTGCTGCCGCCTTCTTCGTTTTGCTGGAAGTTTCGATGGTCGCGCTCGCCTGCAAAGTCTTCAGATTCCCGGTCTCGTGGAGCGATGTGGCCGAGACCCTAGCTGTCATTACAGTCCTGACCGTCATTCTCATCTCTGCTGGAAACATCGTCTCAATGCGCTTTCCGCGTGCCGTCGATCCAGCAAAGTCCTGGCAGAGTTCCGGCGGGCGTAGCCAGGTCTACTTGCTGGTTGTCTACCCATTTGCGTCGCTTCCCATTCTTCTGGCGTACGGAGCGCGCTATTCTTTCGAAGCGGAGTGGGCGTTTTGGGCAGTAATCGCCATTGACTTTATTCTGGCTCTCATCCTCTACATGATTGCTCTTGAATCCGCTACTGAAGCGGCTGCACAACGTAAAGAACAGATCATCGCTTCGTTGTCGCAGTCACAGTCGCCGGTGGCAGGATAAGAAGAATCGGTGAAACTGGCCCTGATCGGATTCGGCAATGTCGGACGAGCTTTTGCTCATCTTCTGGAAGCAAAACGATTAGCTTACCCGTTTCGGATAGTCGCAATTCATACAGCGCGGCATGGCACGGCATTCAGCGAGAAGCGTCTTACGCCTGAGCCGGAATTTGGTCCACCCTCGGCGAGCATCGACGAATTCCTGGATCGCGCAAAGGCTGACGTCGTTGTGGAACTGACCACGCTGCATCCTCACACGGGCGAGCCCGCCATTACTCATATCCGAAAGGCTTTCAGCCGCCAGGCTCATGTGGTGACTGCTAACAAGGGACCCATTGCCGTGGCTTATCGTCAGCTTTGTCGTGAAGCGCGGGAGGCTGGTGTTGAGTTCCGGTTCGAATCTACCTGCATGGATGGAGCGCCCGTGTTCAACCTCGTCCGGAATACTTTGCCGGGCGTCCAGATACGCGGCTTTGCCGGAGTTCTTAACTCCACCACCCAGGTCGTTATTGCCGCGATGCGCCGCGGTGCCAGTCTCGAAGAAGGAATCCTTGAGGCGCAAAGCAGCGGGATTGCCGAAGCCGACGCCTCCTACGATATCGACGGATGGGACTCCGCGGCTAAGACAGCGGCCCTCGCCAATGTGCTGATGGACGCAGGGATTACTCCGGTGGATGTGCAACGGACAGGCATTGCCGATCTGACACCGCAGTACATCCAGACTCTTGCCGCAAAACGTCGCACTGTCTGTCTGGTAGCCCGTGCGAGCGCAACCAGCTTCGTGGTGTCCCCGGAAGAACTGGACGAGGGCGATGTGTTTGCGGCTTTAACCGGCACGTCGAACCTTCTTCTCCTGCACACCGATTTGATGGGAACCATCGGCACGATATCGATTGCGCCGGGCGTGCAACAAACGGCCTACGGCGTCTTCAGCGACATTGTGGATATTGCGCGAAATTTATGAAATTCATTCGCTTTCAACACGGGTCCAGTGAACTCTCAGGTGTACTTACCGACCTCGGAATTGTTTCCTTTCCAGAGATTGCGGGCCGGATGGGAATTCCCTTGCCACCAGACCTGCTGGGGTTCATACAGGCGGACCTCACGTCCTCCATTGTTGACCTTTCGCCAGATCTTGACGTGATTCCTTTTACCGAAGTGAAGGCACTGCTTCCTTACGATGTGCCTCCGAAGATCTGGTGCATTGGCCTTAATTACAAATCACACGCAGTAGACATTGACGCTGTCCAGCCGGATGAGCCAGGTAGTTTCATGAAGCCCGCCAGCTGCATGTTCCAACCCGAAGGGGAGATCATTCTGCCGCCTGCGGAGGTTAGCAATGATGTGGATGCAGAAGGCGAACTGGGTGTCATCATCGGCAAGGAATGCCGCTTTCTGGATGCCGGTGATGTCAGTGAGGCGATTTTCGGATACACGACCACGCTCGATCTGACTGCGCTGGATGTGCTGCGGAAGAACCCCCGCTACCTTACGCGTGCGAAGAGCATCGACACGTTCTTTAGTTTCGGTCCGGTGATCGTGACGGCGGACGAAATCCGAAATGTGGACAGCCTGGAAGTGATCACGGAACACAATGGGGGAGTTTGCTCGCGCGACTTTGTTTACAACATGCATCATCGCCCCTTTGAACTGATTCGGTTTCACTCCGATTTCTTTACCTTGCAACCGGGTGACTTGATTTCTACCGGCTGTCCGAAAGGTGCGCGGATCAAAGCAGGTGACAAGGTTCGTGCGCGAATTGAAGGAGTAGGAACCCTGGGAGCGAGCGTACGTCAGGGCGAGCGAAAGTCTATTCTGCGAAGAGAGTTCCGCGGCCAAGCTGCCAGTGCGGATCGAAGCGCGTCTTGATGGCTCGCATTGCCTCCAGCTGGTCTGGCGTCCACTGATAAGCCAGCAAATCTCGCTTGCGTTTACCCAGACCGTGCTCCGCAGCAACGGTACCACCCAGCGCCACTACGCGCTCTGCGAAACGACGGATCAGACTTCGGCCACGTTCGACGTCCTGCGCCGTGCGCGGAAGCAGATTTACATGGACGTGCGCGTCCCCGATGTGCCCGAAGATAACAGCATCGTCGGGAAACTCGTGTTTTAGTTCCTCGCGGTAGAACGTCATCATCCCGGCGTTGTGCCTGAGAGGAACCGCAAAGTCCGTGCCCATTTTCTGAAACCCGCGACGCCTCACCAGATCGTTCACGGCCTCGGGCAGCGCGTGCCGAAAAACGCGAAAGCGTTCGCGATCCGCTAAGCTCACTCCAAACCACGATTCGTCTACAAGGGCGCCGGCTGCCTCAATCCGATCCAGCCAATCGCTTGCGGCGTCAGAGTCTTTGTCGATCTCAAGCTCAATCAAGAGACATGCGCCGGCCGCGGGAGCTACGTCGAAATCACGGGATCTTAGCAGAGCCAGCGAGGGTCCGTCCATGTACTCGAGCATGGTGAGCCCGGCCGCATCCCGCCACTGCTCCACGGCGGCGAGGGCTTCGTCTTCGCGGCGGAAAAAGACAACGCCGGAAAGAAGACCATCCGGCATGGGTAAGAGTCGCACGGTAGCCTGGGTGATCACACCAAGAACGCCCTCAGAACCGATGAACAGGTCGACGTAGTCCATCCCGGGATGAAGATCGAAGCCGGCTGAAAACTTCGTAGTCTCAGGGCGTGGCAAAGCTGGTATGGGGAAGGGAGTGGGCTCGCCGCGATTCAGGTCGAGAATAGTCCCATCGAGTAGTACCACTCTCAACCTCAATACAGAACGCCGCGTATCGCCGTACCGGAAACTCCGTGATCCGCTTGCGTTGGTAGCGATGTTTCCCCCGAGACTGGAGGAGTTTTCGGTGGGATCGGGACCGTAGATCTGTCTGGTTTGCGCCGCTGCGCGCTGCAGATCGCGTAGAGTCGTTCCCGCACCCACGACCGCCGAGCCCCGCTCCACGATGCAGATCTGAAAGCGTTCCAGGGAGACAGCCCAACCCCCGTTCGGCATAGCGCCGCCAGCCAGGCCAGTGCGGGCACCCACGATCGTGACAGGAATCTTTTGCTGATGAACCGCTCGTAATTCGGAAATCAGCTCCGCTTCATCCCGGGGGATGAACAGCCGGTCTGCGACGCCCGTGTAACCCGAGGCATCGACAAGTTGCACCATCGGTCAAACTTCCAGAATCACGGGCATGATCAGCGGACGCCGCTGCGTTTGCTTGTTTAGATACCTTCGGAGATCGGCGCGGATCTTCTCCTGCATAACGCCCCAGTCCGTTCGTTCTTCTGCGCTTGAGGTCTCCAGAGTACGAGCGACCACGCGCTGCGCTTCCTGCATGATGTCTTTTTCATCGGTGGAGAGAAAGCCTCTGCTTACTATCTCGGGCAGCCCTTCGGCTCGACCGGTGCTCTTACTGATGGCGATGATGGGCAGCACGAAACCGTCTTCGGATAGATGTCGCCTGTCGCGAATGACCATGTCTTCGACGACTTCGTCGAGGCTGCCGGAATCGATGCAAACACGCCCGACCTGTACCTTGTTTCCTCGCCGCGCTCCTTTGCTGTCGAATTCAACGGTCTCGCCGGTTTCCAGCACGAATGTCTGCTCCAAACCCCTTGTGAGGAGATGTTCCGCCAGACGCGCATGACGGGACATTTGCAGATACTCGCCGTGCAGGGGTATGAAATAGCGCGGCCGCACCAGATTGAGAACCAGCTTTAATTCTTCGGCGCTTCCATGACCTGACACGTGTACCGGAGGGTTCATGGTCCCGTAGAGGATATCGGCCCCTCGCTTGGCCATGTGGTTCAGCATCCGTCCAATGGCTTTCTCATTGCCAGGAATCACCCGAGCGCTGAGCACGACCATATCGCCCCGTTCCACTGACAAGTTTTTGTGGTTATCGACGGCGACCCGCGACAGAGCCGACATCGGTTCGCCCTGGGTGCCGGAAACGACAACGCAGACTTTGTCCTTGGGGGCGGTCATGATGTCCTGTGGCCGAAGAAGAATGCCATCAGGAATATCCAGCAGATTGAGATTGTGGGCAATCTCGGTAACGCTCATCATGCTCCTGCCGAGGAACGCGACTTTGCGGCCATACTCCGCCGCGAGGTCGAGGATCAACTGCAGTCGGTGCACCGAAGAACTGAAACAGGACACAACGAGTCGCTTTTCTGCCCGGTTAAAAATATCTTCAAACCTGGGACGGACAGCGCGCTCACTCTCTGTGTATCCGGGCCTGTCCACATTGGTGGAATCAGACATCAACAGCAGAACCCCGCGCCGACCATAATCGGCCAGAGTGTGCAAGTCGAAAAGTTCGTTGTCGGTTGGAGTTGGATCTACCTTAAAGTCGCCGGTATGGATTATGACGCCAAGCGGTGTGGTGATCGCCAGAGCCACGGCCTGAACGATCGAGTGAGTTACGTTGATGAACTCGACCTGAAACGGACCGATTTCCAGTTTCTGTCCCGGCTTAACCCGGTGGAGACGCGTCGTTGAGAGAAGATCGTGTTCCTCAAGGCGGCGTTCTACGAGTGCAAGCGTAAACGGAGTTCCATAAATCGGCAGATTAAGCTGCGCGAGAAGGAAGGGAATTCCGCCTATATGATCCTCGTGGCCATGCGTAAGCAGCAGCGCGCGCACATGCTCACGGTTCTCTTCCAAATAAGCGAAGTCGGGCGTAACGATATCAACGCCCAATAATTCAGCGTCCGGAAACATCATGCCGGCATCGATGACGACGATATCGTCGCCATATCGAAGGGCCATTGAATTCATTCCGAACTCGCCCAATCCCCCCAGCGGAATCACTTGTAATTTACGATCACTCATAGTCTGGTCGGCGCTTTCAAGCGTAACAGATGGTTTGTAACAGATCAGGCGAAATCGGATCTGTCACTATGAGGTTTCCGAGATGGGCAAAAAGAAAGACAAAGAAAAGAAAAAGCAGGCCATGATAACCACAATCGACGCTGACGTTGAAATCAAGAGACTCCGGAAAGAGAACGAAGAGCTTCGTGCCCGACTGGAGAGAATCGCGGAACTGACTGAAGATCTTCCTGTCTCTGATGACGAAGACGAGGATGACGAAGATGAATTGATTGACGATGACGAAGATCTTGAAGAAGAAGAGGAGGAAGAGGAAGAAGGTGCAACCACCGGCTCCCGTCTGGTGCCATCGCTTTAGCTCTGGAACTGGTAAGTCGCTTGAGATGCCATAATTGAAACGGTTTGCCCGAGCAGTTTGCTACTTCCCGTCAACCGGAGCGGAATCGCTGGCTCCGCGTTAAAGAGGTCCTTGCTGAGGCACTGGACCTTCCTGTTGCGCAACGGTCTATCTTTCTGGCTCATGCCTGTGGAGCCGACATTGAACTTCGAGACGAAATCGAAACCCTCCTTGATTTTAGCGACGAGGAGGGTTCCGGTTTCATAGACACTCCGGCAATTGCTGACGGAATTGCGCTTATGGACCGCAACGACGCGGATGCCATGATGGGGCGCATTCTTGGGCATTACCGTATCGTAGAGTTCATCGGCGAGGGTGGCACGGGCACCGTGTACCGCGCGGTCCGCGACGATGTCGGCTATGAACGCAATGTGGCCATAAAGATCCTGCGGCGCGGGATGAATTCGGCTACCATGCTGCGCAGATTCCGGGACGAAACCCGGATACTCGCGCGGCTCGATCACCCCAACATTGCACGCTTTCATGAGGCAGGGATTGCCGCCGACGGGCGACCTTACTTCGTGATGGAATTTCTGGAAGGGATTCCGGTTCATCACTACTGCCGGGAAAACAGTCTTACTCTGCGCGAGCGCGTGGAGCTTTTCCTGCCGGTATGTTCAGCGGTAGAGTACTCGCATCGGAATCTCGTGATCCACCGCGACCTGAAGGCGAGTAACATTCTGGTTACCGCAGCGGGAGTTCCGAAGCTGCTCGACTTCGGCATCGCCAAGCTTCTGGATCGCTCTACGACCGGGTCCGAGGAACAATTGACAGAAGTAGCTGAGAGGATGATGACTCCGGATTACGCAAGCCCGGAACAGATTCTCGGCGAGGCAATCACCACAGCGGCTGACGTGTACTCCCTGGGGGTGCTCCTTTATGAACTGGTAGCTGACCAGCGTCCCCTCCAGCTTGCCGGCCTGACGATTGGTGAGATGGCTCGTGTGGTCCAGACGACTGAGATCAGGAAGCCCAGCGACGTCGCTCCGGCAGACCGACGGCCAAATATTGCGGGAGACCTTGACACCGTCATCCTAAAGGCCCTGCACCGAAGCCCGGACGGGCGGTACGGTTCGCCGGAAAACCTCAGTGATGATCTTCGACGATATCTCAATGGCCGGCCGGTGTTTGCTCGTCCTGACACACATGTTTACCGATTTCGGAAGTTCGTCTCGCGAAACCGGACCAGTGTTCTGGTAAGCAGCCTCGCTATCCTCGCGCTGCTTGCCGGCGGCGTTACAACCGTTTGGCAGAGCGCGGTTTCGGTTTCACAGGAAGAGCAGGCGCGCCGCAGATTTCGCGATATCCGTGAACTGGCCAATGGACTCCTTGGCGAACTCGATACGTCGCTTGAGTCTCTGCCGGGTGCGACTTCTGCCCGCGAGATTCTGGCGCGCAAAGTCCTTATGTACCTGGACGGTCTTGCGAGGGATCAGGTCAAGGACTCAGGACTCGCCCGCGACCTTGCTTCCGCGTATGAGCGTCTGGGCGACATCCTCGGCGGCGCAAAAGCGTCAAATCTCGGCGATAGCGCGGGCTCACTGGATTGTTATACAAAAGCTCTGGCAATCTTGGAACGCGTCACAGCTGCTGAGCCTGGTAATTTTGCCGCTCTGCGCGAGAAAGCCCGAACTCATACGAAGCTGAGCGATGTTCTGGCGGTTACTGGCGACTCCATGCGGGCGCTGGAAGAAGACCAAAAAGCCCTCTCCATTAATAATGCGTGGTTGTCCGCTATGCCGGACGACGGAGCGGCGCGCCGCGCCGTTGCTTTTGTCCTTCAGGAGCTGGCTGGCGATCTGGATCGTCTGGGTCGGTTTACCCAGGCGCTGGAGACGCGCAGAAGCGTGCTTGCAATCTTCCGGGAATTAGTCGCCAAAGGCCAAAATGATAGCCCTTTGCGCCTGCAACTGGCACTGGCCAACAAACGACTGGGCCGGAGCCTGCTTCGCGTAAAGCAGCTGGCCGAATCGAAAGCAAACGCGGAAGCAGCCATCGCGATTGAGCGGGAAGAATTAGCAAAGGCCCCGTTATCTCCGAATATTCGCTCAGCGCTGGCATACTCCCTTACTGACCTTGGCGTGGTCTTGAGAGCCTCCGGTGATCCACGTAAAGCGGTGTGGCCGATCACTGAGGGCTTGAGTATTCGCGACGAGCTGGTTCGTGCTGACCCAAAAGACTGGAGGGCGGGAAGTTTGCTTGCTGCATCCCGATTTGAGCTCGGCAAGACCTTTTTTGCGGCGGGCGAACTGCCTGTGGCACAGGAACAGTTGCAAAAGTCTCTGGAGCTCAGGAGAGAACTGGTGGTCAGGAGTCCCGGAAATACCGGAGCACAGGCAGAGGTAGCTGAAGCGGCAGCCGCACTGGCAGATGTTTTGCAAGCACGGCGGCAGGACGACATTGCTCTCCCGCTGTACCGTGAAGCCTCTACGGTTTATATGGAGCTTAGAAGACGAGGCAGCCTGACAGAAGAGCTTGGTGACGAGCCGGCAAGGGTGGCAGCTGCAGCCGAGGGTCTCACTCGGTTCAAAATTCCCTCTGCTCCAAAATAGTGCAAAGCTTTGTCGCAGACCTTGACACCTCGGCAGGCTCTCGATCATACTTAACCATGGTTAACACCCCGAAGTTAATACCGAGAAGTTAATACTTAGAGTTTGCCATGGTTAATGAAAAGAGCGGCACTCCTGCCGCGTCCCCTTCGCTTCCCGAGGTCCATTCCTCCGTGCCGACGGTGCACACCTCCAACTGGAAGCGAATGTTTGCGTTTGCCGGGCCAGCTTACCTCGTCAGCGTAGGTTACATGGACCCAGGCAACTGGGCTACAGATCTTGAAGGTGGAGCGCGATTCGGCTACGACCTCCTGTGGGTTCTGGTGATGTCGAACCTGATGGCGATCCTGCTGCAGACCCTCAGCGCGCGACTCGGCATCGTCACCGGAAGAGATCTCGCCCAGGCTTGCCGCGAGACGTACCCCCGCGCGGTATCCGGAGCCCTTTGGTTTCTTTGCGAAATCGCGATCGCCGCGTGCGACCTCGCCGAGGTGCTGGGCGCGGCAATCGGACTCAATCTGTTGTTCGGCATTCCACTTCTTGCCGGCGTTCTTCTGACCTCCCTCGATACATTGCTGTTGTTGTGGTTCTCTCAGTTCGGTGTGCGCGCGATAGAAGGGTTTGTACTTGTGCTGATCAGTGTGATCGGTGTCTGTTTCGCCGCCGAGATCTTCCTTGCAAAGCCATCTCTGGTTGAGATCGCAAACGGTCTTATCCCGCGCCTTACCGACCAGAGCCTGTATGTCGCCATAGGGATCCTTGGCGCAACCGTGATGCCGCACAATCTTTACCTGCATTCGGCACTGGTTCAAACACGCCGGATTGGTTCTTCAGTGGAAGAAAAACGCACTGCGTGTCGCTTCAATCTGATTGACTCGGTAGTTGCACTGAATGGCGCCCTGTTTGTAAATGCAGCGATCCTGATCGTCGCGGCAACAGTGTTCTTCAAGAGGGGCATTGTGGTCAACGAAATTCAGCAGGCGCATCTCCTTCTTGCTCCTTTACTCGGGACTGCCGCGGCCAGTGTTATGTTCGCGGTCGCATTGCTTTGTGCGGGACAGTCTTCGACTCTGACCGGAACCATGGCCGGCCAGATCGTTATGGAAGGCTTTCTGAACTTCCGCATGCGACCGTGGCTCAGGCGGCTGATTACGCGTTTGGTCGCGATCGCTCCAGCGGTAGCAACCATTCTGATCGTGGGCGAAAGCGGGACGTGGCGATTGCTGATTCTCAGCCAGGTCATCCTGAGCATGCAACTACCATTCGCAGTCATTCCTCTGATTCACTTCACTTCCGACAACAGCCGCATGGGTAGTTTCGCCAATCGCATGTGGGTGAACGTCCTTGCGTGGAGTGCCGCGGTGGTGATTGTCGGCCTGAATTTTCGCCTCGTGTACTCCACAGTTTCCCAGTGGCTTGACAGTGCAGGGGCGTGGCGAACTCTGATCCTCAGCCTGCTGATTCCGATCCTGTTTGCGCTGGTTGTTCTGCTGCTCTGGGTAACTCTCGAACCGTGGCTCCCGGGTGTTTTGCAGCGGCGCGGCCGACGACCCTCCGTGGTACTTCCATCCGGTGTCGCTGCGGACCTTTCCGTGATTCCGTACCGACACGTCCTTGTACCCCTCGATCACACAGACCGGGACCGCCTGGCTCTTGCTCATGCAGCTGCGCTGGCGCGAACCTATGGAGCCCGTCTCACAGTAATGCACGTCGAAGAAGGCGTAACCAGTCAGGTATACGGAGACCTCGCGCTCACGGCGGAAGTAGAAGCAGGTCATGTGTACCTGTCAGGAATCTGTGAAGCACTCCGCGCGGCGGGGATCGATGTACAAACCGTAATTACTCATTCAGACCGGCCCGCTTCGGCGATCATCAAAGTGGCCCGCGACATAAAGCCCGACCTTGTCATCATGGGCGCACATGGACACTCCGGAGTGATGGACCTGATCTTCGGCACGACCATAAATTCCGTCCGCCATTCTCTGCGAATACCGGTTTTGATTGTGCGCGACCCTCAATAGGGAACACACGTGTGTCGGCCAGACACAAACGAAACGGTGAGACGTTTTGGAAATCAACGGTTTACAATGGAAGGAAAGATGCACATCCGGAGAGGTCACATGTGCCATCATGTTGCCTTCGCGTTCTTACTCACGTGTCTAAGCCTGGTTCTTGCCCCAGCGTTTTCCATAGCCGCAACGCTCGAGAAGCTGTCGGTTGAAGCAATGTCCCTCCAGTCCACTGCGATTGTCAGGGGCCGCGTTTCGGGCTGCGTCGGGGAGGGTCAGGGTTCGCTGATTCTGACTCGTTGCCGGGTCAGAGTGGCCGAGTTGTGGAAAGGGGAACGCGCCGCAGAAATCAGTTTCGTCGTGCCGGGTGGTAGCTTCCGTGGTTTGGTCCAGAATTTTACCGGCGCTCCGAAGCTGATCAGTGAAAGCGAATATGTTCTGTTTTTGTGGACCGGGAAGTCAGGAAGAACGCATGTTATCGGGCTGTCGCAGGGCGTCTTCAATGTTGTGAATGACAACAGCGGGGGCCCTGCAAAAGTTCGCCGGGCGGCCTCGTCGGAGCAAATGCTGGACAGCAGTGGTCAGCCTGTTGCGGATGCTTCCATTCAGATGGGTCTGGCAGAGCTTAGAAGTCAGGTACAGCAGGCTCTGGGCAGGGCAGCGCGGTGAAAGTATTCGCTTCGCTCATCCTGCTGACTTTTCTGATTGCTGGAAGTGCACCCGGTTATTACCATTTCATCTACTTTGGTTCCCGCACGGGTCCCTTCGTGGGAGTTCCGCAGCGCTTTGATGTGAGTTCGCTTCCGGGAAAAACTCTGACGTGGTTTGTCGGTGACACTGCGAATGTCCAGCTTGCTCCGGGTGACAGCACGGCGGCCCTGCTCAGCGAGATCCGGTCCGCGGTTTCGGTATGGAACAGCGTCGAGACTTCGGACCTGCGTATCGCTTTCGGCGGGAACGCAACTCCGGGGCTTATGTCGGTAAGTCCTTCTGTAGATGTTGTATTCGACGAAGTACCAGGTTTGGTTGCAATGGGTGGACCCACGAAGTGGGATTCCGCAAACGCGACGACAATCCTGAAGTCGGTGGTGTGGATTAACCCTGATCTGACCCGACGTCCCAGTTACTCGGACAGTCTCTTTACTACCTTTGTGCACGAGTTTGGGCATGCGCTCGGTCTGCAGCACACCTTTACTTCGGGCGTGATGGCAACCAGCGATACACGCTCCACCAGCAAGGGTCGCCCGCTGTCCACCGATGATATTGCCGCCATCTCCATCTTGTATCCAAAGGGCAACTTCACCCAGAGTCTCGGTGCGGTTTCCGGCCGCGTGACTATGAACGGGCAGGGCGTGAACCTCGCTTCCGTTGTAGCGATCTCTCCTAACGGCGCCGCGGTCAGCACGCTGACCAATCCGGACGGCACATACACGATCGAAGGTCTGCCTCCCAGGAATTACTATGTGTACGTCCACCCTCTTCCTCCAGCGCTCGACGGGCAGTCCTCGCCTGGCGACATCTTCTATCCTCTGGATAGCGAAAAGAGGCCTTTTGTGCCTGGACAGCCTTTCGAGACAGTGTTTTTCTCAACCAACGGTGGCGTGAAGGATCCGGCCAATGCGGCGATTATTCAAGTAAATGCTGGTTCTCCGGTGGGCGGTGTCAACATCTCTGTACGCCAGCGAACGGGCTATGGAATCCACACCGTGAAGACCTATGCGTTCCCGGGTAGTTTCGCGGCAAGGCCGCCTTACGTGAGTCCCGGATTGACTAATCCGTTCATTGTGGCCACCGGCTTTAACATGTTTACGTCGTCAGGAGTAGTTGGAGGTCTTCGCGCAACTACTCTGGGTGGAGCGGACCTTAGCGTGCGACCGTATGCACAGGATCCTGTTAACTACGTCCAGCTCGATTTCGATCCGCGCACGCTGTCAGTACCCTCCAACTCACCCAGGCACGTTGTCTTCAGCGCCAACAACGATATCTACGTTCTTCCTTCGGCTTTCTTCCATGTAGAGAGACTGCCGCCTGTGGTCACGGAGATCGCAGCAAAGGACGAAGGCAGTTTGCGCCTCGCAACGGTGACCGGTACCAGTCTGCATCCGGATAGCCGCATTTTGTTCGATGGCTTTGCTTCGACACTTCGGTTGTTTGAGGATCTTGGCGGCGGAAGCGCGCGCGTGACGATAGCACTCCCATCGGCGCCGGCCGGTCATCGGTCTGTCGTTTCTGCACTCAATTCCGATGGGCAGAGTTCGTTGTCGGTTCAGGCCAATCTTCCCCCCGCTTTCACCTACACCACGGATCCGGTGACACCAGCGATTGGAGCGTTTGCTCAAGTCACACCGTCGACGCTGGGACCTGGCACCGAGGGTTTGATCCAGATCGACACGTTGAACACCCAGTTCGTGGATGGTCAGGTTACGCTGGCTTTCGGTACCGCCGATATTGTGGTCCGTAGTGTATGGGTTGTCAGCCCCACCCGAATTATGGCCAATATCGTGGTCTCTCCCCGAGCCCAGCCCGCTCTGTTGAACTTGACGATTATCAACGGGCTGCAATCCACCAATTACGGCCCAGCCTTCGGGATAACCAGTCTGAACGCGCGCGCTTTCTGGATCTCCGGCGGTGTAGTGAGCCTTGCCGGTGGCATTCCAGTACTACCGGCCGGCAGCACGGCAGTCCTTTACATCGGAGCCACTCCGGCTTCCATATTGCCAGGTAGCGCGACTGTGCTGATCAATGAAGTTCGGGTCCCCATTCTGACGGTGAACGGAAGTCAGGTATCGTTCCAAATCCCGCCGAACACGCCTCCAGGCTTTGCGTCAGTGCGCGTTGAAGTGGGTTCGGAGCGGAGTACCTCCGTTGGGATCACCGTAGATCCGGCTCCAATCCGTCCACTTGGCATTTCGGCATTTCCGGCGGAAGGCGGCAACTAAGCTTGCTGCGCAAGGGTGCTGTCTGCTTCGCACTGTGTCTCTCTGCAGCAGCCCAGAATTCAGTCTCCACTGCAACCATAGACTCCACCAACGCACAGATCCCCAGTACCGATACGGTGTTCACCATGCCCGTACACAAGACTCTTGCCGATTGGGAGAAGCGCAAGACCCAGCTTCGAAAACAGATCCTGAACGCTGCCGGGCTTTACCCTCTTCCCGCGCGACAGCCAATGCGATCTCTCGTGTTTGGCCGAATCGAGCACAAAGATTATTCGATTGAGAAAGTAGCACTGGAAACTATGCCAGGTTACTGGCTGGGCGCGAACCTGTACCGGCCTGTGGGCAAAGGTCCCCGTCGGCCCGCTATTGTTTCTCCTCACGGTCACTGGGTCTATGGGCGCCTCGAACACCAGCAACTGGCATCGGTTCCCGCGCGTGGCATTACTCTCGCCAAGCTCGGCTTCGTGGTTCTGAGCTATGACATGGTCGGCTTTAACGACACGATGCAAACACCGCATGCGTTCGGGGACGACCGGCGCGACCAGCTATGGAGCTTTGGACCGCTGGGTCTTCAATTGTGGAACAGTATTCGCGCGGTCGACTTTCTTACTCAACTCGCAGACGTAGATCCGGACCGGATTGGGGCGACCGGGGCTTCAGGAGGTGCGACACAGATTCTGATGCTCGCCGCCGTTGACGACCGCATTCGGTTCTCTGCGCCCGTCAATATGATCTCGAGCATCATGCAGGGAGGTTCACCTTGCGAGAACGCTCCCGGTCTGCGGATCGGAACAAACAACATGGAGATTGGCGCAATGATGGCGCCTCGTCCGATGCTGATGATCTCGGCGACGGGGGACTGGACCCGAAACACACCTAATGTCGAGTTCCCAGCTGTGCGATCCATCTATGAGCTCTATGATGCGCGGGTCAGGCTCGAGACCCGCCAGATTGACGCGCCTCACAATTACAACCTGGAATCGCGCGAAGCCGTTTACCGGTTTTTTGCGAGAACGGTGTTGCATGCTCCGAATCCTGAGCAAATCAAGGAAGGTGGCGTTCGGATCGAGAAGCTGTCCGACATGCTGGTGTGGCACGGACGCACTCTGCCGGACGCGGCTCTTGATTTTGCTGGAGTCCGGCGAAGCTGGATCGAAATGGGCAAGGCGCAGACAAATGCGGCTGAAGGCAAACCTGACCTTGAGAAAGAACGCCTTGCTTTGACTCTTTCGGCGGAGTGGCCGTCTGAAGTCAAATCCGCGCCGGGCACACAAGCGGACTCAGGATATCTCTCCCGAACGAATGAGGCACGACGGATCGCCTATCTGATCCTTGGATCCGGAGCCCCGACTCACCTTGTGGTTGGCGAAGCTGGCATCGACTCCGCCCTTGGCTCACAAGAGGTACAACAGCTTCGAAAGCAGGGAGAATCGGTACTGTTGATTGGAGCATTCAACACGGGTTCTGCGAAGTCAACCCGCGATGTCTCAGAACGCCACTTTCTTACCTTTAACAAAAGCGACGATGCCGAACGGGTTCAGGACATTCTCACGGCTATCCGCTGGATGCAACAACGCGGGGCTACTCATATTCGAGTCAGTGGATTGCAGAAAGCGGCAGTGTGGGCGACCTACGCCGCAGCAGTAGCGCCGGTGAGGGTGCAGTTGACAAGCAGGCCAGTGTTCGAAGACTCTGAGGACGGATTTGCCCGGGACTTCTTTGTGCCGGGAATCTTACGGGCGGGTGGTTGGAAGCTAGCTGTTCGACTTGCCGGGCTCTGACACGGATTCTTCGGAATTGCGTTTCGCGAGCTGCCACTCAATGCTTTGCATCCTCACGGATACATCACGAAGACGTTCGAGCCAGGAACCGGCTCCGCATTTGTTCTGCAACAGAGTCGTGATCTCGTCTTCGCCATTGATCTTAGACATCACGGTTGATCCTCCACAGTTGTTGTAGTGTCTGCTGTTCCGACATTCTCTCACAACGAGGGCGAATTCTGGGACAAATTCAGTACCAAAACGGTTTGTTTGGTGGAATCGCTGGTAAGCTCTGAAACACCATCCGCGACGTGGTGAAGGGGACTTTGCAGGCGAATATTCCGGGCTCCCATCGGACTGCGTGTAACCAGCCCAATCGAATCGCGCATGCTGCTGGACCGGAACGGTGCAGAAGACCTGCTGGGTAACGGAGACCTGCTGTTTAAAAGATATCGGAGAGCCGGTGCGCTTACAGGCGCCGTTCCTTCCGCCGAGGAACGGCGCGAGTTATTCGCAGCTACAGCACGGTAGGCATAATTGTCAGCTCAGGTACCGCCGCCCGAGGGGGAAGCTTTGCCACGGAGAACACCATTTCCGCTACATCTTCGGGCTGGAGAGCTTTGGCCAGAGTCTCAGCACTTGGCTTGACTGGCCTCTTCTCCATCAGCTCCGTGTCGACAAGCCCCGGGCAGACCACACAGGTGCGAATCCCGTTCTCTTTCTCTTCCACGCGAATAGCGTGCGCCAGTCCCAGCATGCCTCGCTTCGAGGCCTGGTACGAAGCTCCGGACACGTCAGGAAGAAGGCCTGAGATGGAGGCGACGTAGATGAGATGGCCGGATTTCCTCTCGCGCATCTGCGGCAGAACCGCGTGAGTCGCGTAGTAGGCGCCGCTCAGGTTCACGCTGATCATCATGTCCCAGATCTC
>JACMLA010000766.1 GCA_014379815.1 Bryobacteraceae bacterium
CCAGGTGCGGTTGCGACCGCTGCCGGATTTATCAACGGCACCGGATCCATCGGACAGATGCTGTCGCCCTGGCTGGTGGTGTGGATTGCGGGACAGTATGGCTGGAATAACCTGTTCTACTTTTTCGCCGCCCTCGCACTTACCGGATCACTGGTGCTGACATTCAGCAGACAGGAAGCTGTGGAGCCTGTACTCGCATGATGCATGATTTTGACGTAGCCATCGTAGGTGCAGGGATCATCGGTCTGGCGCATGCGTATGTGGCTCGCCAGCAGGGCTTGCGTGTTGTCGTTTTTGAGCGCAACCCGCAAGCAACAGGGGCTTCGGTGCGGAACTTCGGCTTACTGTGGCCGATCGGCCAGCCAGCAGGTGAGCGGCACAGTCTGGCTATGAGGAGCCGCGAGATCTGGCTTGAGGTTCTTCAGAGCGCTAACTTGCCGTACTATCCCACTGGCTCGCTGCACGTGGCGCGTACTGCAGCCGAGCAGCAGGTGCTGCAGGAATTTGCCGAAATCGGCCCTGACCTCGGCTACCCATGCGAATGGCTGGATGCGGCCAGTACTCTGGGCAAGTCCGCCGCCGTCCGGCCCGATGGGCTCGCGGGAGCACTCCATAGTCCAACGGAGATCACGGTGGATCCCCGGCTGACGATCACCGGGCTTGCGTCTTTGCTGGCAAGCACTGACGTGCAATTCTGTTTCAACACCGCAGTGACCGCGATAGAGGGTTCGACCGTAGTCACTCCCGGAAAGAAATGGCATGCTGAGCGAATTTTCGTTTGCAACGGAGACGATTTCAGCACCTTGTTTCCTGATTTGTTCGCACAGTCCGGCATCACCCGGTGCAAGTTGCAGATGCTGCGAACTGTGCCGCAGCCACGAGACTGGAAGCTGGGTCCAGCACTGGCAGGCGGGTTGACTTTACGCTTCTACCAGTCCTTCCGGATCTGTCCATCGCTCCCTACTCTGGCGGAACAGTTTGCCCGGCAGATGCCCGAGTATGAGCGCTGGGGTATTCATGTGATGGCATCGCAGGGCGCGGACGGGTCCGTTACCCTCGGCGATTCGCATGAGTACGGCAACGCTGTGGATATCTTCGATAAGACGCGGATCGACGATCTGATCCTGCAGTATCTCCAGACCTTCTGTGTTCTGCCCGACCTGCGTATTGCACAAAGATGGCACGGGGTATACGGCAAGCATCCTGACCTCGCATATTTCCGCGCTAAACCCGAGCCGGGCGTGCACATCGTAACTGGTACCGGTGGTGCTGGCATGACGCTGTCCTTTGGGATCGCGGACGAGTCATTTTCCTGACGGATTGACGCATTTGTCACACTTTCGGAAATCGACTGCAATGTACCCCTGTTAGCCTGATAGCAACTAGAGTTGGCAGTTCACTTTTTGAGGTCTTTCGCTTCAGGCCTCGACATCTCAGACTTTCTAAAATTTCTCATTGAGGAGCACATGATTCAAAGGTTTCATACCATGCTCATGGCACGCGCGCTTGTGTGTTTTGGCGTCGTGTTAACAGCAGGAGTTTCGGTGCGCCCCGCCTTTGCACAGTTCGAAGGCGCTGCGATCCTGGGTACGGTCCGCGACAGCACCGGAGGCACGGTCGAGAACACGAAGATTACCCTCCAGAACGTAAACACCGGGGTACAACAAACGACGACCACAGACGGCTCGGGTGAGTACGTGTTCCAGAGTGTCCGCATCGGCATTTACAAGGTACTTGGCGAGGCTACAGGATTCAAAGCCGCAGAGGCACAGGAGTTCACCGTAACGGTCGGCGCGCGGCAACGCGTGGACTTGACCCTGCAAGTCGGCGAAGTCTCGGACAAGGTTGTCGTGGTTGATGCGGCAACTCCGCTGGAGACAGACACCAGTTCTCGTGGCACCGTGGTGACTACGCAGAACATTGTCAACCTGCCGCTGAATGGGCGCTCTTACGCGGATCTCGCGCTGCTGGCTCCGGGCGTGCGCAAGTCGAATCTTGCGAATTCGACCTCGCCCCGTGACGCTTCTTTTAACGTGAATGGAATGCGCAGTTCGCAGAACAACTTTGTTCTGGATGGCGTCGACAACAACGCTTACGGAACGTCGAATCAGGGATTTTCAAATCAGGTGGTCCAGCCCGCGCCGGACGCAGTGCAGGAGTTCCGTCTGGAGACAAACAACTTCAGTGCGGAATACGGCCGGGCTGGTGGGGCAATCATCAACGCAACGATTCGCAGCGGCACCAATGAGTTCCATGGGTCTGCCTGGGAGTTTCTTCGCAACACCTCACTCAACGCCACCGGATTTTTCAAGCCAGTAAACAACCAGAAACCGGTACTGATCCGGAATCAGTTTGGCGGCGCGTTTGGGGGCCCGATAGTAAAGGACAAGCTGTTTTTCTTCGCGGATTACGAAGGTTTCCGCCAGACGCAGAGCGGCATCTTCTTCTCCGACATTCCTACCGTTGAGCAGCGCCAGGGCAATCTCGGGATTCCGGTTCGCAACCCCTACACTGGGGAGGTTTACGCGAACGGTATCATTCCGCAAAGCGAGATTACTCCGTTTGCCCGTCAGGTTCTCAACGATCTGCCCGCACCAAACCGTCCAGGCAATGCGGCGAATCTCCAAACTCAGCCGAAGCAGACCAATCAGTACGACAAGGGCGATATTCGCTCCGATTATTACCTGAACACCCGCCTCAGCCTGTTCGGCCGATACAGCCACCGGCTTGTGAACAACTTTGAGCCTGGCGTGATTCCAGGTCCTTCCGGCGGTAACAACAATGGCAACGTTCGTATCCTGAATCAGGCTGGCGTATTTGGGACCAACCTCACACTGTCCTCGACTTCGCTGCTGGAAACACGGTTAAGCGTCACCTACACGGAGGGCGGAAAGACTCCGATCGGCGTTGGTACTCCCGGAGTTGCGCAGACCTTCGGCTTCCCCAATCTGCCGACGGATGAGCGATTCGTCGGTGGTCTGTATCCGCAAGGTATCAATGGGTACACAGCACTTGGAGTGCAGGGCAGTAATCCACAGTTTCAGAATCCATACGTCCTGAATCCGAAGGTCAATTACTCCAAAATCCTTAGCCGGCATTCGTTGAAGGCTGGCTATGAATATCAGGCGATCGATACCGATATCGACGACTTCAATCCGAAGTCCGGGTCAGACAGCTACTCGGGCCGCTTTAGTCAGGTTCCTGGCACACCGAACAACAACCTGCAGTTTCTGGCTGACTTCCTCTTCGGTGCGCGGAGCAGCTACCAGTTGAACAACTCGGTCATTCTGAACTACCGCCAGCGCATGCACTTTGCGTACCTGCAGGATGACTGGAAGGTGAACTCCAAACTGACGTTGAACCTTGGCGTTCGGTACGAGTTTGCCTCGCCGCAGTGGGAAGGGCAGAACCGTCTGGCCAACTTCGACCCGACGACGAACACCACGATTCCAGCGAGGGACGGCAGTCTTTATGACCGTTCCGGAGTGAAGCCCGACTACAACAACTGGGCTCCCCGAGTTGGCGTTGCATATACCCTGACACCTAAGACGGTTCTGCGTTCTGCCTATGGAATTAGCTATCTGAATTTCAACCGGCTGGGCGGTGAGAATCTGCTTGGCTACAATCTGCCCACAGTATTGAATCCGATAGTCGACCAGGTCGCTCCGGCTGCCACGAATGGTCAACGACTTTGCACATCGGTGAACGACCCCGCCCAGGGCTGCTTCCGGCCAACCCAGCTCGGCTATCCCAACAATTTCCTGTCGCTCTCGAACGTCAACCAGGCTCTTGTGCGTACCAACTACATCCCTCAGGACAACCCGACAGGCTACGTGCAGATGTGGCACTTCACTGTCCAGAGGGAGCTGATGCGCGACTTTGTACTCGACGTTGGCTATGTGGGTACACGTGGCGTCAATTTGATGATTCTCGGCGATTACAACCAGGCGCGTCCGAACAGCAGCTCTGCCGAGAACCTGCCATTGCAACAACGCCGTCCTATCCAGAATTTCGGCTTCATCCAGGCCGCATTCGGAGCTGGTTTCCTCAACTATCACGCATTGCAGGTCAAGCTCGAGAAACGATTCTCCGGAGGGCTGTACTTCCTCCACTCCTTCACCTGGTCAAAGGCGATCGACAACGCCTCGGGCCATCTGGAAACGTCCAATGGCGACAACTCGCGGGTCAATATCCGGAACCTTCCGGCCGAACGCGGTCTCTCCGGGTATGATCAGCCCTTCACCAATATCACGACCGTCAACTACGAAATACCGTTCGGCCGCGGGCGAAAGTTCGGGTCGGATATGAATCGCTTTCTGGACACAGCAATCGGCGGCTGGCGTGTGGTTGCAATCAACACCGTCACCAGTGGTCAGCCGGTGAATTTGACTTACAACCCGTCTGCACAGCTTTCTGTTAGCGGTGCGCCTACCTACCGGGCAAACATAACTGGGGATCCGCTGGTACCGGAGTCCAGCCGGACAGTCCAAAACTGGCTCAACCGGGATACTGTCCAACTCCCAACAGACCCCCGATTCCCATTCGGAAACGCTGGTCGGAACATAGTTCGCGGTCCTGATTTCTTTACCCTCGATCTGGGTCTGCATAAGCAGTTCCGGATTTGGGAAAGCCACGCGCTCGAGTTTCGGGCCGAAGCATTCAATACCACCAATAGAACCAATTTCAACCCTCCAAACAGTAACCGCTCTGCCGGTGCCTTTGGACAACTCCAGTCAACTCTGCCTGCTCGCCAGGTCCAGTTTGCGCTTAAGTATTTGTTTTAGATCTCGGCTCCAAATCCTCACTGGGCACCCTGTAACGGGGTGCCCTTTTCTCTTTCGGCTTACAATTCCTCTTTCATGCCGACAGAAGAATTTGGGCTTAACTAAAGGAACTTAGGTGAGACGTTCGCTGATATTTATTCTTTCTATAACATCCGGCTCGTTCGGCGTTCTTTGGGTAGCTACTGCCTATCAGGAGACCAGACAGCTACTGCCACGCACTTCCCTGCAGATTATGGCTGACGAGGCCCGAAGAGAAAGTCGCGAAACCGTCACCATTGTTGCTCCGGTGGCCACTTATGCAAAGTTCAATGGATTTGATGACATTATCGTCGAAGCAACAGTGCTACGCGCTCGGCTCGTTGCGAAACGCGGCTTTCCAGCAGAAAACAACAACAGCAACGTCGATACAGCATTGCGCTTTGAAATTCTCGAATTTGTCGCCGGTCGCGAGATACCGCCAGGAAGTCTACCCGACGCACTTCCGGAAGATTTCAGATATGTCGGAAATCACGAGTTCATTGCAGTTGTCCCTGGCGGGAGTATCGAGATCGACGGAGTATACATCGAGAGCACCAATAGCGAGTTCGATGAGCTCTCAATTGGCATAGAGTATATGGTCATAGCTCGTTTTGAAGAGGGCCAGTTTGCTCGAGTGCTGTATGGGCCAAGCGGAATCTTCGAAGTCTCTCAAGGTCAGGGTCTTACTCCTATGAACGCCGCCAACAACCCGATCGCCGCTCTGTTCAGAGACAGCGAAATCAGGTCGGTCCGGGACTTCAAATCCAAGGCCTTTGCTCGATCAATTTGGCAACCTCTTTAAGTACCACTCTCGCGTTTGGGACCGCTCTGGCGGACGGCAGGCACGACTGGGCACCCTGTAATGGGGTGCCCTTTTCGATTCCGGCTTACAATTCGTCTTTAATGCCAACTTTCCAGTTTCCCCGCAGAGCTTTCCTCCAGCTGATCCCCGCGTCTCTTCTTAACGCCCGCGATCTGAAATGCGATATCGCCATCATCGGCGGTGGCGTAGGTGGATGTGCAGCGGCCATTGCTGCCTGCCGAAACGGCATGCGCGTTGTGATGACCGAAGAAACAGACTGGGTCGGCGGGCAGCTAACTTCTCAGGCAGTACCTCCTGACGAACATCCCTGGATAGAGGCCTTTGGTGCGACGGCTCTCTACCGTACTTATCGGTCCAGAGTCCGGCAGTACTACAAAGAATTTTTGCCTCTTCGCGCTGAGGTTCTAGCAAACGCCTTCTTCAATCCCGGAGGCGGATCGGTCTCCAGACTGACTCATGAGCCGAGAGTTTCCCTTGCCGTTCTGGAGCAAATGCTCTCGACCTGGATTGGCGGTGGACAGCTGACTGTGTTACTCGAAACGAAGCCAATTTCTGCTGAGACCGCAGGTGATTCCGTCCGATCCGTGACCGTGCGGCACTCACGCTCCGGGAAGCCGGCAACCATCGCTGCTTCTTACTTTCTGGATGCGACAGAGCAGGGCGATCTGCTTCCATTGACGAAGACTGAGTATGTGACTGGCTTCGAGTCACAGAAGGAAACAGGGGAACCTCATGCGCCAGATTCTGCACAACCAGCTAATGTACAGTCGTTTACGGTATGCTTTGCAATCGATCACTTGAAGGGTGAGTCGCATGTTATTGAGAAACCAACCGACTACGCGTTCTGGCGTGAATACGTTCCGCGATTGAAGCCTGCCTGGCCCGGGAAACTTCTCAGCTGGTCCATGTCGAATCCAATCACCCTGGCGGAACGCAAGGTAAGCTTCAACCCCGAACCGCCTTACTCCGTACCAGCAGGGAACTTGAATCTCTGGCTATATCGACGGATTGCCGCCCAGGACCAGTA
>JACMLA010000767.1 GCA_014379815.1 Bryobacteraceae bacterium
AGCTGGCCAGTTCGGAACGCCGGACCAAGGGATTTTTTCTTACTGGGTAAATGCACACTTGCGCAAGCGGCCAATGGTAAGCGGCTCGTGAACCGCGCTTCCATACTCGCCCCGAAAGCCGCATAGTGGATCCATGTCGAGCACTGATGCAGGAAAGCCAGCTTCAAGAGGTGATTACTGGCGCGCACAGATCGAGGCGCAAGAGCGGAGTGGTAAATCTGTAGCGCGATTTTGTAAGGACCAGGGCCTTACAGAACAGGCTTTTTACTTTTGGCGGAAACGGCTTCGGAATCAGCAGCCGATGCGATTCGCGGTGCTGGAGACCGAAGCGGTTCGGCAGCAGCCTGCGACCGAGGTTGGTCTGGAACTTGTACTGGCAACGGGCGAGCGACTGCGAATCGGCGCCGGGGTAGAAGCCGCGACGTTACGGAGAGTACTGGAAGCGTTGCGCGGATGATCCACCTGCCGGCCAGCGTGCGTGTGTATCTGTGCCTGACGCCTACCGACATGCGGCGCAGCTTCGATGGGCTGCATTCTCTGGTGCGTGATCACCTGCAGTTGGACGCCTTCGCCGGACACTTGTACATTTTCAGCAACCGAAGAAAAGACAGGCTCAAAGCGCTCTATTGGGACCGCGACGGTTTCGCGGTTTGGGCGAAGCGCCTTGAGGAAGGCTCGTTCGCGATTCCCTCAGGAGAGCCCGGTTCGACCCGCATCGAGATCACGACGGGAGAGCTGGGAGCGGTGCTGAGCGGCATTGATCTGCAGCAAGCGAGCAGGCGCAAACGGTATCGCCGCACCGCGGCATAAAACATTCCTGCTCCCGGTTGTTTTCTCTTGGAAGCTGGGCGTTTTGCCGGTATTCTGAAAGCACGCCCGTGGCTGCAATCGATCCTGACAGTCTGCCGAAAGACGTGGACATCCTGCAGAAGATTGTTGCGGATCTGTGTGAGCGACTCCAGCATGAGAGTTCAGAGAAGAACAAGTACCGCAGCCTGCTGCGCGAGCTTCTCGACGCACAGCGCACCCGCAAGAGTGAGCAACTCTCCAAAGAACAACTGGCATTATTCGAAACGCTCTGGAAGGCCAGCGAGCCGGAAGCGGCCGGAGACGAAGAAGACTCTGAGCCGGACACTGACCCGGAGCCGGATACACCAGAGGAGCCGTCACAGGCAAAGAAGCGCAGTGGGCGGCAGCCGCTGGCCAGGAATGTGATCCGGGAACGGATCATGCACGACTTGCCCGAGGCCGAGAAGCATTGCGGGTGTTGCGGCAAGGATCTGCGGTTGTTTGACGAAGAGATCAGCGAACGTTACGAGTACATTCCGGCATCGATCAAAGTCATCGAGGACGTGCGGCGAAAGTACGCCTGCGACTGCACGGTGAAGACGGCGGACAAGCCGGCGCAGCCGATCGAGAAGAGCACGGCGGGCGCGAGTATGCTGGCCCATGTGATCGTGAGCAAATTTGCGGACCACCAGCCGCTGCACCGGCAGGAAAAGATATTCGGGCGCCAGGGCGTACGGATCTCACGCAAGACAATGGGTGGGTGGTTGACACAGGTCGCCGGCCTGCTGGCTCCGTTGTATCAATGCTCTAAGACGGTGCTGTTCGGGTCCAAAGTGATCGGAACCGATGACACCGGTGTGAAGGTGCTCGATCCGAAGCTGCCGTTTGCCCGGACAGGGCGCATCTGGCCGTATCTGGGCGATGTCCATCATCCGGTGATCGTGCATCACTACACACCGACGCGAGGACGCGACGGCCCGGCAAAATTTCTCGATGGGTACAAAGGATATTTGCAGGCCGACGCTTACTGCGTCTACGATGCCTTTTTCAAACCGGCGCGTGGGCTGACAGAGGTGGGGTGCATGATGCACATGCGCCGCTACTTCCATAAGGCATTGGACTCGGATCAGGAGCGCATGGGCAAGGCACTGCATCTGATCGCCCGGCTGTATGGGGTCGAGGATCGCGCCAGACGACTCAGCGCGGAGGAGAGGTTTGCGCTGCGCCAGCGGCTCTCGGCTCCGGTAATGGCGAAACTGCATGACTACTTGCAGAAGATTCGTGAGGAAGTCCTGCCCAGGAGCCCGGCTGCACGGGCGGTGCGCTATGCCCTGAACCAATGGGATGCGCTCACGCGCTTTCTGGAGGACGGCGATCTCGAAATCGACAACGGGGCGACTGAGCGGGTCAACCGCGACATTGCCATTGGCAGAGGCAACTGGACGTTCTTCGGTAGTGATGAAGGCGGCAGGACGGCTGCTGTGCTGATGAGCTTCATCGCCAGCTGCAAGCGTTGCGGTATCGAGCCGTTCGCCTGGTTTTGCGATGTGCTCTCACGCCTTGCCATGCATCCGGTGAACCGGCTCGGCGAATTGCTCCCGCACAACTGGAAACCGCTCGACGTTCCTGCACACGCCTGATCTCACGTCACGACTCCGTCGCGCAAGGCGGTTCACCAGCCGCTTACATCCTATTTGCATGTTCGGCCTGCGCCCGTACGCGATACGGGAGCGTATTGAGGCTTCGCAGGGTCAGCCAGCAATCGAATGGCGACGGCACCGCTCCGGCGTAGAACTGGGCCTTTTGTACCCTTTCAAAAAGATAATTCTGAAACTTCGTGATCAGCACGCCTCCGACGACGTCCGAATGTCCGCTCAGATACTTAGTGGCCGAGTGCATCACCATATCGATGCC
>JACMLA010000768.1 GCA_014379815.1 Bryobacteraceae bacterium
CGTGGCTGGCAAAACGATACTCGCCGAGGTTAGGCTCGGGAAGGGAAGGATTGTGCTCTTTGGATTCCGGCCTCAGTTTCGCGGACAGTCTTTCGGAACGTTTCGGCTGGTCTTGAACTCGCTCTATCTGTCTGCGGCACGCAAGCTGTAATCCCGCCACGTTTACCATCCGTGGTTACATGTAGAGGCCGCCGTTGACATCCAGCACGTGGCCAGTGATGTAACCAGCTCCTTCGCTGGCAAGAAAGCGTACGGCTTCGGCGATGTCCCCGGGTTCACCGAGCCTCTTCAACGGGATACTTCCCAGCAGTCGGGTCTTCAGCTCGTCCGAAAGCGCGCTTGTCATATCGGTTGCGACGAAGCCGGGTGCTACCGCATTGACTGTGATCCCTCTGCTCCCCATCTCCTGCGCCAGAGACTTCGTCAGTCCAATGAGGCCCGCCTTCGAAGCGGAATAATTGGCCTGTCCCGCGTTGCCCGACTGTCCCACAACCGAGCTGATGTTAATAATCCGGCCCCATCTGGCGCGCATCATTGGATGCAGGACCTGTTGAATGCAGAAAAACGAACCGGTCAGATTGGTCTCGATGACTGCGTTCCAGTCTTCCCGCTTCAGTCTTAAGGCGAGACCGTCGCGCGTGATGCCCGCATTGTTCACCAGAATCTCGACCGGACCGATGTCTTTCGCAGTTTGCGCAAAAGCTTCGCGAATCGAGTCTTCCGACGACAGATCCAGGATTACATGGGAAGCGAGCCCGCCCTCGGCGATCACCTCCGACTCAACCTCTCTCAGCTTTTCTTCATCTCTTGCCGCGAGCACTACGCGGCAACCTGCGGCCGAGAGTGCCAGGGCGCAGGCGCGTCCAATACCGCGGCTGGCTCCCGTAACCAGCGCAATCCGTTGCTTCATGCGATCTCTGCAATCATGGTAATTTATGGCCTTTTCTGATCTGCGCGAATTTATCAGCGCGCTCGACCGTGCTGGTGAACTCAAGCGTATCCCGTTTGTAGTCGACCCCTATCTGGAGATGACGGCCTTCGCCGACCGGAGCGTGAAGTCCGGTGGCCCGGCGCTACTGTTCGAGAAGCCCAAGGACAGTAACATTCCCGTGCTGGTGAACGCATTCGCGAGCATGAAGCGTATGGAACTGGCCCTGGGCGTCGACTCCGTCGAAGACGTCGCGGCGCGGATCGCGGAGTATTTGCAAATGCGGCCTGCCGAGGGTTTGCTGGGCAAGCTGAAGATGTTGCCCAAACTCGCCGAGATTGGTTCGTTCTTCCCAAAGACCGTGGACCGGGGTCCGTGCAAAGAAGTGATTCGCCACGAAGACTTCTCGCTGCGGGAGCTGCCCGTACTCCACTGCTGGCCTCTCGATGGCGGCCCGTTCATCACCCTGCCCATGGTGTTCTCGAAGAACCCCGAAACAGGGAAACGCAACTGTGGAATGTACCGCATGCAGGTCTACGATGACCGGACCACGGGCATGCACTGGCAGACTCAGAAACAGGGTGCCGAGCATTACCGCCAGATGCGCCGCGAAGGCCGGAAACGCATGGATATCGCCGTTGCCATTGGCTGTGATCCCTGCACGATGTACTCGGCGATTCTGCCGTTGCCTCCCGAACTGGATGAGATGATGCTGGCCAGTTTTCTGCGTGGGAAGCCCGTGGAAATGGTGAAGTGCGAGACTTCCGATGTCGATGTTCCGGCAAATGCGGAGATCGTACTCGAAGGCTATCTGGAAACCGGGGAATTGCGGACCGAAGGTCCCTTTGGGGACCATACGGGGTTTTACTCCCTCGAAGACGAGTACCCCGTGTTCCACGTTACCTGCATGACGCACCGGCGCAATCCCGTTTACCCCACCACCATCGTCGGCCCTCCCCCCATGGAAGATTTCTACATGGGCAAAGCAATTGAGCGCATCTTCCTGCCCCTGATGCGGATGCAACTACCTGAGGTACGCGACATCTGCATGCCTGCCGAAGGCGTCTTCCACAACCTGATTCTAGTCTCGATAAAGAAGCGCTACCCAGGTCATGCCCGCAAGGTGATGCATGCCATCTGGGGTCTGGGTCAGGCGATGTTCAGCAAGTGCATCGTGGTCGTTGACGAGAACGTGGACGTTCAGGATGTGCGGGAAGTAGCCTGGAAAGCGCTGAACAACATCGATCCTGAGAGGGACATTACCTTCGTCCTTGGGCCGGTCGATTCGCTCGATCACGCCAGCCGCTTGCCGGACTTCGGATCCAAGATGGGTGTCGACGCGACGCGCAAGTGGCCTGCGGAAGGCTTTACGAGACCATGGCCTAAGGTGATCCGGATGGATCCGGAGGTGGAACAGAGAGTCGACGCGCTCTGGAAGCGGGCGGGGTTGCGTTAAGTCAGGGCCTCACGTCTTCTGTGAGAGACCTGTCGTCAAGCACCGCGACAAACTCCCCGATCACGCGAATGCGGCCGCCGCTTTCGGTATCGAATGGCTCGTAGTCGATCTCCCAGCTCTCGAAGTCCGGGTTCAGAGGGTGCAGAATGACGCGCATGTGTTCCTCGCGGCTCTCGTCCACCTGCCTCTTTACGCTCTCGTAACGCTTGACCGTGAACCTCTGTTCTCCCGGTTCCCCGAAATTGGCAACCAAAACCCTTTTGCCCTGCCGACTGCCGACCAGGCTCGCCCCACCTCGGAAGATGCACAGGCTGCCGTCGGGAATCAACGGCTCCATGGACTTTCCGTAAACGGTAGCCACGAACATGTCATCTGTCAGGCGGCGGCGCAGTGTAGGAGGGACTTCCAGCCATTCGGCAGCCTCCTCATCTACCTCGCGCTCGGGTCCCCAGCGACCCGCCGCGGCTTGCAAAGTGTAGCGGGGCAGGTGGGTTCGGAATTGCAGTACCTTCGGCCGGCAATGACGGTGATATAGCCAGTCAAGCTGCTGGCGAAAGTCGTGGACGACTCCACTTTCCCGCTCGCTGACCCGGAGAAAATTGGCTGCGTTTGCCTCGAGCCAGTCCATCCACGCACCAGCACCCAGTTCCGCTGCCTTTAGGACCAGATCCTCTTCGAGGAGTTCGACGACGTCGGCGTCTTCCGGGAAAAGTTCACTCAGATCCCGCCGGAATCTTCGCCAGGGTGTCCCGCTTTCGCGATCTACCAGATACACACCAATGGCTTCTCCGGGCTGGCCGGGTGGAGCGACCGAGAGAACAATCCAGTCAGCGTTGGGTGCCTCGGTCCTGGTTTCCTCCCTCCTGGCTTTCGCAAAGGTCACAAGCAAAGGGTAACCCTTTTCCCTGCTGCCTCACCATACTCCGCACCCACCGTCGTACTACTCTGAACCTGAACCAGTTGTACGGCCCCGTTCCGGATTCTGCCCAGGAGCCGTATCGGGAAGAGGGCTTCCCGCATCTAGATAGTAGACACATCCAGCCAAAACTCTGACTGGATGCACTAACGGGAGATAATTGCTGTGAACTGGAATGGAATGAAAACCACGCTGTTGCTGGGAACGATGAGCGGCATATTGCTGCTGTTCGGGCAGTTGCTGGGTGGAACGGGCGGACTGGTGATGGGATTCGGATTTGCTGTCCTGATGAACTTCGTCAGCTACTTTTTTTCAGAAAAGATTGCTTTGTCGATGTACCACGCGGAGCAGGTGACCCCGTCGGAACACCACAACGTGTACGCGCGTGTGTACCCTCTCGCACAAACGCTTTGCGCTCGCATGGAAATCCCAGTCCCAAGATTATGGATTATCCCCGAACACTCACCAAATGCGTTCGCTACGGGCCGCGACCCCAGGCATTCTTCGGTGGCGTTCACTGCGGGATTGCTCGAACTGATGAATGACTCGGAGGTCGAAGGGGTACTAGCCCACGAGCTGGGCCACGTTAAGAATCGCGACATCCTGACCAGTTCCATCGCGGCCACACTAGGCGCGGCAATCACAATGATTGCGAGATTCGCGATGTTCATGCCTATGGGCGGAGGCCGCAATGACGATGAAGAAGGTGGAAATCCTTTCGGTGGCATTCTGATGATGATTCTGGCCCCGATTGCCGCAGTGATGATACAGATGGCCATCTCGCGAACCCGCGAATTCTCCGCTGACGCCACGGCCGCTAAATATACCGGTACCCCTGACGGTTTGATCAACGGCTTGCGGAAACTGGAATCCTGGTCGAAGCAGATTCCTATGGATGCCTCTCCCGCGACGGCCCACATGTTCATCGTCCAGCCTTTCTCGGGCGGTGGCTTCATGAAGCTGTTCTCCACTCACCCGCCTACTGAAGAGCGCATTGCCGCGCTCGCTGCCCTTCGTAGCGCGCCAGTTGGGGGCACCCCAGCCCGGGGCACCTTCTAACGGGTGCGCCGGGTACTGGTCAACCGAAAGGGAGCAGACCGCATCGCTTCCGGCCATCCCTGGATCTTTGCCAGCGATGTCACGGACCGGGGCGATGCGGAGCCCGGCGATACGGTCTTTGTTTTCGACCCCCGCGATAAGCCGGTTGGTACCTTTCACTACAGTTCCACTTCACAGATAACACTGCGCCAGCTGTCTCCGCGACTGGAGGAGACTGGCTACGAGTTCTTCAGGAATCGCATACTGAGGGCATTGGAGCATCGAGCGCGCGTCGTCGAGGGCACCGAAGCATCCCGCCTGATTTACGGCGAAGCCGATGGTCTGCCCGCGCTCATCGTGGATCGCTATGGCAGGCAGCTTGTCCTGCAGGCGTTAAGTCAGGGGATGGATCGTGCCTGTGCAACCGTTGTCCGGATACTGCAGGAGTTGCTTTCCCCTGACGCGATTGTGGCGCGCAACGACGTAGCCGTACGGCGTCTGGAAGGACTGCCAGCCGAGACTACAGTCCTGTCTGGAGCAGTTGCCGGAACTGAACTCGTCACTCTGAACGGGCTTCGCTGGCACGTGGACCTGCTGCACGGGCAGAAAACAGGCATTTACCTGGATCAGCGCGAAAACTATCTGGCCGCGGCGCGCTGGGCGCGGGGTAATGTACTCGACTGCTTTACCTCAACGGGCGGCTTCGCTCTCCATCTGGCGCGGGTATGTCCGGAGGTGGAAGGTGTCGACAGCGGAGAGGCTGTCCTTGCTTCCGCGCGGCGTAACGCGGATACAAATGCCATTACCAATGTGCGCTGGCAGGAAGCAGATGTCTTCAACGTTTTGCCCGCTTACGCGCAGGCCGGCAAACGTTTCGGAACGGTCGTACTCGATCCGCCCGCATTTGCGAAATCGAAGAGTGCCATCGAGGGTGCGGCCCGTGGTTATCGGGACATCAACTACCGGGCTCTGCGATTGCTCGAGCCTGGAGGCATACTGGTAAGCTGTTCCTGCTCGTTCCACTTCAGTGAAGCTATGCTGCTGGAAACGGTAGCTGCGGCGGCTCTCGATGCAGGTCGCAGGCTCCGGGTGCTGGAGCGGCGCATGCAGGCTCTGGATCACCCGGTTCTCCTGACCGTCCCGGAAACTCTCTACCTGAAATGTCTGATCTTCGAAGTGATCTGATCCGCAGTGACCACCGGCTAAAGTTCGCAGAGCCTTACGATTTTCCATCGGTCTTGCAGTTTCTGGCGGCACGCGCGATTACAGAAGTCGAGATCGTGGACAACGCAGGGTACCGGCGTACGTTTTGGCTTCGTTCGGGAGAACAGGGAGCCTTCGAAGTAGCACAGGGCGGGGAAGATTTCCTGCAGGTTAGGCTCTGGTCCACGCCGGCTACAGACGTCGATGAGGTTCTTCGACGAGTTGCCCGCATCCTTGGGATAGACCATGACGCGGCGTCGGCGGTCGAAATGCTGCGCAGGGATTCCTTACTCCGGCCTCTCGTTGACCGGCGTCCAGGCCTGCGTATTCCGGGCGTATGGGATGGATTCGAAGCTGCGGTTCGCGCCATCGCAGGGCAGCAGGTCACCCTGAAGGCCGCCGTAGGCATCGTTGGCAGGTTGACACGAATCTGCGGCGGCGATTTATCAATGCTGCAGGAGACCGGACTCTCCCGGCTGTTTCCTTTACCTGCCGATGTCGTTCATGCAGATTTGTTTGACCTCGGTATTCCGGCCACGCGGAGTCACGCCATTCGGACTCTTGCCGAGGTCGCACGGGAAAGTGACGACGTGTTCCTACCCGAGAACCGGAACCGGCGTCTTTCCGCATTGCCCGGCATCGGTGACTGGACTGCCCAGTACGTTGCTATGCGAGCAGGTCGGGATGCAGACGCTTTACCTGCAGCGGACATCGTGTTGCGAAGGAAACTGGCCGAAGCTGGTGCCAAACTAAGTGCCGGCGCAGTTACCCGGAGGGCCGAGCAGTGGAGACCCTGGCGAGCCTTTGCAGTAGTGCACCTTTGGATGTCCGATGTGGAAGTCCGCACTCCTCAGGAAGCGTCGCTGTAGGACTGGTCCAGCAACTCAACGACGTGCCGTACCGGCTGACCCTTTCCATGGCGACGCGCTCCCGCCTGGAGTTGCAGCATGCACCCCGGATTGGCTGTTGCAATTACATCGGGCGCGGCCGCATTCACGTACCGCATTTTTTTCTCCAGCAAAGCCGAAGCCATCTCGTCCTGTACCACGTTGTAGATGCCGGCACTGCCGCAACACAAGTCGGCCATTGGCATTTCGACAAAGGTCAGCCCCGGAATAGAGCGCAGAAGCTGGCGCGGTGCCGACTTGATCTTCTGTCCATGCGCCAGATGACAGGAATCCTGGTAAGTCACCCGCATTGGCAGAGGTTTCAGACTGGCCGTGTTCAGGCCCGCTGAGGCGAGAAACTCAGTGACGTCCTTCACCTTCGCTTTGAAGAGCTTCGCGCGATCCGCGTAGACTGCGTCATGCTCCAGCAGTTCGTCGTATTCCTTCAACGTCGAACCGCATCCTGCGGCATTGGTAATGATTGCGTCGAAGTTCCCGTCGAGGACCGCATCGATATTCTGCCGCGCCAGGACTCGCGCCGGTTCGCGCAGACCGGAGTGCACATGCAGGGCACCGCAGCAGGTCTGTTCGCTAGGGATAGACACCTCGCAGCCATTGCGCTGCAGTACGCGAAGTGTCGCCTCGTTCAACCGGGCAAAGAACACGTTGGCCATGCAGCCTCCGAGAAACGCCACCCGAAAGCGGCGCTCCCCGATCGCTGGCAATACCTGTCCGTACCACCGGTAGAACTGTGGCATCTCGGCCGCTGGTGCGAGTTCCTCGACCCGGCCCATCTTTCCCATCAGCTTCAGCAGTCCTGATCCGCGAACAAGGTTCTGCATCCCGGACGCCTGGTAGGCATAGAGGGCTGTTCCCGCGATCTGCAAAGCCGGGCGGGAAGGCAACAGGCGACGGAATACCAGATCCCGCAACATCCTGACGTGCCACGGTCGGTCACTCTGAACATGGGTCTCAATGTCAGCCCGGGCAGCTTCAATCAGACGCCCGTACTCAACGCCGGAGGGGCAGGCGGTTTCACAGGCTCGACACGCAAGGCACAGATCCATGTGCTGCATGTACGAGGCATCAATCTCTGCTTTTCCCTCCGCAACCTGGATCATCTGGTAAATACGGCCCCGGGGGGAATCCATCTCGACGCCCAACTCCCGGTAAGTCGGGCAGGCATTCAGGCAAAGGCCGCAATGCACGCAACGGTCGAGGTCCTGCCGCTGCGGTCGATCGAGGAGCTGAATTGTGTCAGATCCGGCCATAGAGCCTCCCCCGGTTAAGATTCCCTTTCGGGTCGAACAAAGCCTTAATTTCTTTCATTACTCCGAATGCTGCCGGCATGATATCGACATCCCTGCTGGCGGCAGGACCAAACTCGGAAATGGTATCCGATGAGCGCTGAAGGGTTTCTGGCGCGTCCAGACAGCAGTACGTAATCCCGGAACCAGCGCGACACAGCACGGCGGCATCGGGGTAACGCTGGACAGCATCGGTGATACCTGCGAGGGCAGTGGTGATCCTTACTACCGCTCCACCGGGGTTCTCGGAAACGAAACCAGGAATGAACTCGCGGATATCCGACCACATTCGACTGGCGTCGCTTTCCGACAGCGTAGTCGCCTGAGAAAGGATCGGGTTACTTGCCAGATCCCTGGCCCAACGGGAGAGTACGGCAGGGATCCCTCCCGCTTCGATCAGTACACACCAGCCTCTCAACCCAAGGCGGTCCGCTGCAGAGGGACTCACCAGATCCAGCGCGGAGGGTTGCAGCACACTCCTTCGTAATTCGGAGCATGCCTGCGCCGCCAAAAGTGGGGAATCCGTCCGGAGGATCCAGGTGCGCGACTGCTCTGGTATTGGAGTAAGCCGGAAATTCGCGCTGACGATTGCGGCAAGCGTTCCAAACGAACCGATCATCAGCTTGGCCATATCCAGACCAGCAACATTCTTAACGACCATTCCGCCAGACCGGACCAGCTTGCCCTCAAGGGTGGCAAACTCCATTCCGATAACGTGATCGCGGGCGGTACCGAACAGCCTTCTTCTCGGGCCCGAAGCATTCGTCGCCAGGACACCTCCCACAGTCGCCTTCGCCAAAAATGGAGGATCCAGCGGAATCATCTGACCGTTTTTCCGAAGAGTTTCGGACAGATCCGACCAGAGCATACCGGCCTCAACCCGGATCGTCAGGTCTCTCGGCTCATATTGCAGAACGCAGTTCAGCGCAGACGTCGAGATGCAGACACCAGCCTGAGCCGGTCTGTCCCCGTCCATCAGATCTTTGCTGAAAGATCCACCCAGCCGGATCGGCTGTTCTGAACTGTCTGCCTGCCGGAGTGAGGCAGCAAGCTCGGCTGCCGTCGCCGGACGCATGTGGATCATGGAACCTCCCAATGTATCGCAGGCCACTCTGCCAGCTTCCCCTGCTGCTATACACTAAGGGCAACGAACATGGATTCACGACGCAATTTCCTTGGGACCGTGGCCTCGGCAGGTGTGGTAACGCTTGCGTCTCCTTCAGGTGTTCTCGGTGCCAGCGATCGGGTCCGGATCGGGTTGATTGGCGCAGGGGACCGTGGGACCCAGATTGCCCGGGAAGCCATCCAGTGTCCCAACACCGAGTTCGTTGCCGTGTCCGATATTTATACACGGCGGCTTGAGGATGCGAAACAGCTGGCTCCGGGAATCAAAACCTATCTGGACTACCGGTACCTGCTGGAGGACAAGAGCATCGACGCGGTTCTGGTGGCAACACCCCAGCACCTGCACTGCGAGCACTTCACCGCTGTGCTGGAAGCAGGGAAGCATTGCTACCAGGAAAAGACGATGGCGTTCACTGTCGAGCACGCCAAGAAGATGCGGGCTGCCTACCGGAAAGCGTCGGGCAAGGTGGTCCAGATTGGGCATCAGTCCTGCTCTTCCGGTCAGATCGACGACGCCCTCAGCTTTCTCAAAGACGACAAGGTGGGTCGGATAACCGCGTTACACATGCACATGTACCGCAACACACCGCACGGAAAGCCACAGTGGTCCCGGCCCGTGTATCCCGACATGACGTCTGAAAACGTGTTGTGGAGCAAGTTCCTCGGCGAGACACCGAAGCGCGATTTCGACGCCAACCGGTATCAGAACTGGCGATTCTTCTGGGACTACTCCGGCGGCAATGTGTACGAAAACATGTGCCATCAGTTTTCCTTCTGGTACAAGGTACTGAACCTGCAAGTGCCGAAGCAGGTGACTATGACCGGCGGCCTCTTCCTGTGGAAGGATGGACGCGAAGTACCCGACACCATGAACGTTTCCGCAGTCCAACCGGAAGAGATGCTCATTAGCTGGGATTCCGGCTTCGGCAACAATGCTCTGGGCAGCACCGAAGACGTTCTCGGCACCGACGGAACGATTTCGCGGGGCCAGCAGATCCGGTACGAGCCGCAGAAAGTGAATCGCCCTTCTGGCAGTGAATTGACTGGCGAATCCAGAACGAAGCCTCAGGCCCACATGCAGAACTTCATCGACAGCATACGGTCGCTGGCGAAACCCAACTGTCCTTTTGAAGTTGGCTTCAAAGTATCCATCGCCTGCCGCATGGCCGTTGAGAGTTATCGCCAGGGCCGCACCATCACCTGGGATCCAGCAGCCGAAGAGCTGGTCTGAAGCTGCGGCTAGACTTGTATTTTGGATATTGAAAAGACCATCCTCCGCAAGGTAGGCGAGGCAATCGGACGCTTTCGCATGATTCGCGACGGGGATCGTGTAGCTGTCGGGCTTTCCGGAGGCAAGGACTCCGTGACTCTGCTGGAGTCTCTCATCCTGCTCCAGAAACGTGCCCCTATCCACTTCAGCGTCTGTGCCTTTACCGTGGAACAGGGCAAATTCCTCGCGCCTATCCATCCCTTCGGCGAGTATCTCAACCAGCGTGGAATCGAGTGGCTGTATAAGGTTGACAATCCTTCCCTGAGGCTGATTGACGAACAGCCCGGTCACGGCTGTGATCTGTGCAGCCGCTTCCGGCGCAGGGCTGTCTACGAAATAGGCCGCGAGATGGGAGCAAACGTGATCGCTCTCGGTCACACCGCGGATGACTTTTGCGAATCTTTTTTGCGCAACGCGATGTTTACCGGTCGTCTGAGCGCGCTACCCGCAGTAACGTACTCCCGCAAGAAAGATTTCCGTCTGATCCGTCCTCTGGTTTTCGTGAGCGAAGATCTGACAACGGAATACGCTGCTTCGTTAGGCGCGCCGGTTATCCCCTGCGGTTGCTCTCAGAAAACCGGAACGGTCCGCCGGACCCTCAGAGACATGTTCGCAGAGATGGAAATCGAGCATCCGCGCCTCAAAGAAAGTCTCCTGTCCGCCATGGGAAACATAGAACCGCAGCGTCTCCTCGACACGCGTTATCTGGATCTGGATGCGTCGGATGAAGACACATATGTTGGGAGGTCCGAACTCCTTCCTGTGTTAACAGAATCGTAACTGAATCCCGGTTGCTTCATATGGTTGCCGTTGAGAAGATGGGTGTCTGTGCGCCCTGACACCATAGCGGTTTTGCCTGGCAATATATGAGACTGTTGCCCCGTGAAGCGAAGTTCTACGAGCTATTTCTTCAGCAGGTTCGC
>JACMLA010000769.1 GCA_014379815.1 Bryobacteraceae bacterium
AATCGGGCAAGAAGATCGATGTTTTCGCTGATGAGACCCGCCCTTTTCTACAGGGTGCGCGACTTACCGTCTGGGAGCTGCAGCAGGACGACATTCCCGCGACCCTGATCACCGACAGTATGGCGGGACATTTTCTGAAGTCCGGCCGGATCGGTTGTGTTGTTGTAGGAGCCGATCGCATTGCAGCCAATGGCGACGTTGCCAACAAGATTGGGACCTACTCGGTAGCGGTGCTCGCTAAGGAGAACAACATTCCTTTCTATGTTGCGGCACCTGTGTCTACTCTCGACCTAACGTTGGCATCCGGAGACTTGATCCCCATCGAAGAGCGCGATGCTTCGGAAGTAGTCAAGGTAGCCGGTGTCTCAATGGCTCCAGAGGGAACCAACGTTAGGAATCCCGCGTTCGACGTGACGCCTGCGCGCTATGTCACCGCTATCATTACCGAACGGGGTGTAGCCGAGGCTCCTTTTGAACACTCACTTCGGTCCCTTGCCGACAAACCCGCGCATGCGACGATGGCAGTATGAAATTAGTCCTAGCCTTGCTTGCTGCCAGCGTATTCGCGCAAGCACAGGTCGCCCGGCGCGCACCTGGTTTTTCTCTGCCTGATCTGCAGTACAAGCAGTACGACATTGCCGATTTCCGCGGCAAAGTTGTACTGATCGATCTGGTACAGACTGCCTGTCCCAAGTGCATCGAGCTAACGAAGTACCTGACAGAAGTTAAGACAAAGTACGGCGACAAGATCCAGGTACTCACAATCGTGACCATTCCGGATAACGCGACAACCGTGGCAAAGTTTATCTCTACGTATGGTGTTAAGAATCCGGTGCTGCTGGATTGCGGCCAGATGATCGGTTCTTACCTGAATCTGTCGCCTAAAAATCCTTCCGTGCACTTTCCACATTTGTTCGTGATTGACAAGGCAGGGCTGATTCGGCGGGAGCTGGACGATACAACGATTAATCTCGCAAACGTGGTGGGTGCGGTGGAAGCAGCGCTGAAATAGAGCGCTGCCCCCGGGCCGCTGTCTTAGAGCTTTTTGACGGGCGGTGGAAGATCGCGGGCTTTGCACTCTGACATAAAGCCGTTTCGACCGTGCGTGCCGTCACAGAACGGTTTGTTTTCGGCAAGTCCACACCGGCACAGTGAGATTACCTGACGTCCCGCAAGGCCAAAGGTGGCGCCTTCGTAGTCGATGATTTCGAATTCCCCCTCGATCCGGATTGGACCATTCTTCAATATGGTGACTTTCGTTGACATTGGTCCGATGTTACCAGAGCAATACGCATATAATTTGGGCATGCGCGTGATTCCGGTGCTGTTGTTTGCTGCCGGTTGCCCTATGCTGCTCGCGGCGGACGCAATCGCGCCTGAAGTCCAGATCCTGCAACGCGCCCGGACTCACATGTCGGACACGCTGGAGCACCTGCCCAACTACACCTGCCTGCAAACCATCGAGCGTACCCAGCGACTCGCACCGAGACGCAAGCCCTCGGTGCTCGATGTCGTGCGCATTGAAGTAGCTCTGGTTGACGGAAAAGAACTATTTTCCTGGCCCGGCTCAGGTAAGTTCGTGGACACCGAAATCAGTGAGATGATCCCAGGCGGAGCAACCGGAACAGGCAGCTTCGGCCTGCACGCGAAGTCCGTTTTTCAAAGTAGTGTCGCGACGTTCCGTTACGAAGGGCAGGAGATCCGCGCAGGGCGTAACAGCCATAAATGGACGTTCGCGGTTCCTCAGTTTCGCAGCGGTTTTAGTCTGAGGGCTGGCACGCGGGAAGCTGTGGTGGGCTACAGCGGCGCGTTCTGGATTGACGAGCAAACGCTTGACGCCGTCCGTCTCGAAGTCCATGCGGACGATATCCCGCCGATTCTGCGAATTTCCAGCGCCTCGGATACCGTAGAGTATCGTCGGGCCCAGATCGGAGCGCAGGAGTTTTTGCTGCCCTCTACCGCGGAGCTTCGGATGGCTGATAACAATGGCAACGAAAATCTGAATCGCACCGTATTCAGCTCTTGCCGGCAGTACACGGGCGAATCGACGCTGCTCGCCGACGAACCGGAAGCAAAGCCCATAGTGCAGGAAGCTGAGAGGATTCTGGAAGCTCCAGCGGGTCTGACTTTGCACTTTTCTCTCGATACTCCGATCATCCTGAAGAGTGCCGCTGTGGGGGACCCGGTAACGGCGGTTTTGCTGAAATCCGTGAAGCTGCCCGATGGTTCTGCGATTCCAAAAGGGGCCTTCGTTCACGGGCGTTTGACGCACCTGCGGGCTTCGTCAGCGATGCGGGTACCGTCTCTGGCGATTGGTTTGAAGTTTTTCGAAATGGAAGCGCCTGGGTTGCGTGTACGCATGAACGGTGTCCTGCATCTCCTGCACACTGCCAGTCCTGAATTTATAAATCGGCCGTCCGCTCCGGGACAGCTCTCAGCAGCAAGGCTGGAAAATGAGACCATACTGGGTAGTCTGATTTTTGTACGAGACTACACTTCACAGCTCCGGCGCGGACTTAGCTTTATTTGGCAGACCACGCCGCTGCGATCCGGGGATCGACCTTGATTCAGTTTGAACTGGAAACCGATCGCGCTCTCTTTCAGGGTGCGATGGACTTCGCGCAGTCGCAAGTCCGAAAGCTTATCGAACAGCAGCCAGACTTTCATCCGATGTATACGGAAGGAGGCCGCTGGAAGCTGGAACACGCCGTCTGGACCCGCTGGTGCGACGGCTTCTTCCCGGGGATGATGTGGATTTTCCATCGCCACGTGGGCCCGGGCTCGTCAGAAGCCGACTGGTGGATGGATCAGGCAATCCGGTATTCACGGCCACTGGAGGTTCATAAGTTCGACCGGGATACACACGATCTGGGCTTCTTGTTTTTGCCTACGTACTCCCGCTGGTATCAGGTCTCTCACCATGCTGACGTCAACGAAACTCTGGTTCAGGCAGGACAGACTCTTGCGAACCGTTTCCAGGATCGTGGCGGATACCTGCCTTCGTTCGCCGCTGAGAATTCCATCTATATCGACATCATGATGAATGTCGGTCTTATCTTCTATGCAGCCCGGGAGACAGAGGACCGGTTTCTGCGTGACATCGCGGTGCGGCATTCGTTGACTACCCGGAAGGTGCTGGTGCGTGGAGATGGATCAGTTGCCCACGAAGGAATCTTCGACCTGAATACGGGTGAATTCCTGCATCACGCGACGCAGCAGGGTGCTCGTTCGGACTCCTGCTGGGCGCGCGGTCTGGCGTGGGCACTCTATGGTTTTACGATTTCCTATGACTATAGCCGGGATCCGCGCTTCCTCGAAACTGCGCAGGCGTGCGCGGACTACTACATCACTCACGCGGGTGTGGATGGCATTCCTCCGTGGGACTTCAATGCTCCCCCTGAGAGTCGAAAGATTGTAGATACCTCGGCAGCAGCGATTGCGGCGGCCGGAATCCTGCGTTTGTATCGGGCGATGACGGATCCGATGAAGGCCCATTTTTACTGGAGCACCGGCCTTCGGATTGTACGCGCGCTGTGCGAACGATACGTGGCGAAGGACATACCGGGCTGGGAAGGTGTGGTCACAGGTGGTGTGTATCACCTCCATAAGGACCTTGGCGTGAACGAGTCTAATATCTGGGGCGACTACTACTTTGTGGAAGCTCTGGAGATGATTATGAGGCGGCTTGCCGCATAAAAAAAGGCCGGGCATCGCTGCCCGGCCAACATGCACCTGACCTGAACTACAGCTGCTAGCGTTGTTGCGCCGGCACGGTCGTGGGTTGTGTCGTTGTCGTACTCTGCTGTGTCCCGATGACGTCACCCGAGACTACTAGCTCCACCCGCCGATTCTTCTGGCGTCCCTGCGCGTTATCGTTGCTCGCTACCGGCTGTGTCTTGCCGAAGCCCTTTGCGGACAGATTGCCACCTTGAACTCCGTTCTCCTGAAAGTAATCCTTAACCGCGTTCGCACGCTGCTCAGACAACTTTTGGTTGAAATCCTCACTGCCTACACTGTCTGTGTGACCTTCTACTTCCATCCGCAACCCGGGATGCGCGAGAATGATGCCACTCACCAGAGCAAGCTTTTCACGAGTGCCAGGGCGAAGCGTGTACTTTCCGAAATCGAAAAGCACGTCCGAAAGGTTAACGATCAACCCACGTGCACTTTCTCTGGTTTCGAGGATTGAGTTGAGCTGCTGCCGGATCTGATCGCGAAGCTGTTGCTTTTCGGCCTCCGCAGTCAGGCGTCCACGTTCCGATGCCTCGGCAGCTAGCTTAGAAGCCGCAGCTTGTTGTGCGAGCAACTGCTGCTGAGCAACTGCATCGGCACTGGCTTTTTCTGCTGCTGCCCTCGCCAGATCGGCTTCCGCTTTGGCCCGCTCTGCCGCGAGACGGTCTGCCTGTGCAGCCTGACTCTGGCGTTCTGCTGCCATACGTTGCTGATCCGCAGCCAGACGCTGCTGTTCGGAGGCCAGGCTCTGTTGC
>JACMLA010000094.1 GCA_014379815.1 Bryobacteraceae bacterium
GTGCCATATGGCGGATTACGGTCCTGATCTCTTCCGCCGCTCTGGGTCGACCGCAATGGGGCTGAGATCGCCAGCGCCAGTAAAGGCGGAAACCTGCGCGATGCCACCGGATGACGGTCTCCGGTTTCACAATCACCGGAGCATCCTTCCATCGGGGCCAGACTCGACGGATCCATATCCACAACACCCGATCGATGCGGTTCACCGCTGGTCGCGGATGCTTTCGTTTGAGCACAGCGATCTGCTGGCGCAGCGCCAACACTTCGAGCGCAGTATCCGTGCGGCTCCGGAAGAAAACCCGGCCAGCTGCCAGGAGCGAGTAGCAAATCGAACATGAATCGACCGTTGTAACACCCGGTAACGTTGTCGTTGCGGCTTTTCGCAAACTGCTGATTCCACTCAATGAGGGCGTTTTGTCCACTCACAGGTGTGTTCGGCGCCGCGCTTATGCAAGATGATCTACTGCCTGCTGACGACAAGACCGGCGAAAACTCTGTTTGTCGTAAAACGGCGTCATTAGTTAGAATCGGGCAATCCCGCTTAGACGCACAGCGGCGTTAACTGCGAAGTGACCGGTGCGACAGCCTGCCTGCACTGCTCCAAGTGGCATTTTGAGGTTGTCAGAATCGACGTGCCCGCGGAGACGACCAGCTCACGACCACAGACAGAGATATGCGCCGGGCATTCGGGCCACATAGCGTACACAAGTCGCAGCCAGCCCTCGAGTTTCTCGCGAAATTTTCGGGGGCGCGTGTACTCAAGCGTGCCGAGCTGATTCGCCAGGCCAAAATCCCCGAACAGAGGAATGCGCTCCTCACCTTTTGCAACGAAACATCGGTAGGTTAGCCACGTAAACAGGTCCAGAGCGGCCGGTGCACACGAAAGCGCCTTTGCAGCCTGGAGGTCGGTCGGGATCGGATGGTCCATGATCTCCCTGAAGAACTCCGCACTCAACTCGACCGTGTTCCGACATTCTCCTGGAAGCGTGGGCTGCGCCATGTCGCGGGCATACCAGAGCCGGGCTTCACGCATGAAGTTGAATCGGCTCTGATGGAATACTCTCGCCCGGTCCCGCTGGACGTCGGTCCCAAAATAAATCGTGGCGCCGAAGATGCGCTGGAAGGCTCCAGTCAGGCGACGGTACTGAGCGCCACCCTGCTGCAGCCCAAATGCGTCAAGCATCTCGGCCGCGCTACTGAACTCGATAGTTGGGCTCTGTGTTCGAATCGCGAGGGTAGCGAGGAAGATCGGAACCAATCGATCCTGCCCCCACGGCAGTCCATGTTCGGGGTGGCCGGTAACCTGTAACATGAACCTGCCGTTCCGACGCTCATGCACCAAGGCACCTCGGGATGGGCGCTTGACCGGGAGGCCACAAAGGACGAAGGGACGCGAAGCAAATCCGAGATTTTGCTCCCCGGCTTCTCGCCTTGACCTCACCATGCTCACCGCCTCAGCCTGCCGGAGCTTCTGCTTGGAGATCTTCAGTTCGGGGGCGAACTCCTGAAGCAGCAGGTCGACCCGCTCTAGGCTAGTAGAGCGGCGCATCCGGCTTCCCCCGATCGCGGAAGTGTACGGAGAATTGTACGGACAGAGCCCCAAACAGCCCGTTTCGTCCAACTATTCCAAACGTACAATCAACGACATGGCTGGCCCATTTGGCAGACTTATAGTTCGACTCCCACTGGCTTCCGCCAGAAGCAATCTCTAGCGTGGCCGGATCAGAGCCTTGAGCAGGGTGTACAGGTCTCCGGCATCGACGGGCTTTGAAAGGTACTCATCCATTCCCGCTTCCAGACAGCGCTCGCGCTCTCCGTCCATGGCATGCGCGGTCAGTGCAATGACAGGCAAACGTGTGGTGCTCTCCTGTGCGCGGATATGCCCGGTTGCGGAGTACCCGTCAAGTTCCGGCATCTGGCAGTCCATCAGCACAGCATCGTAGGGTGCTTGTTTCACGGCCGCCACCGCTTCCAGACCATTTCCGACAACATCCACCAGACAGCCCATGTTTTCCAGCAGCAGACGCGCGACTCTCTGATTTACAGAGTTATCCTCAGCGACCAGAATCCGGGGTGCACCGCTAAAGCGTCTCTGACCCGACGCGCTTTTATGCGAAGGGGCGCCCTGCTCGGGCAGGACATCGGCTGCCCTTTCCACAGCTCGAAGCAGTAGCTCCGCATGTATCGGCTTGGCCAGTCTTCTGATCGCTCCGATGCTGGGAAACGATTCTGCGATATCCGGATCGGTGTGTCTGTGCAACAGAACGACAGGCGTGGCGATCAGCGCTGGACTGCACCGGATCTGACGGAGCAAGGCAAGCCCATCGACGCCAGCCCTGTTTCGGTCGAGAATATTTTGGTCCAGAACAATTACATCCTGTGGGCCTGATTGCGAGAAGTGCAGTGGCCCTTCCTCGGGGATCGCCAGGTCATGCACTTGAGCTCCCGATCGGCGGAGCAGGCGTCCCAGAGCGGCGCGGCTGCTGGAGTTTCCGACAATCAGCAAAACGTTCTTGCCCTGCAGGGTCTTCTTACGGACTTGTCTTGTTACTCGGTTCTGCGCGGCGGGGCGGAAAGGGATTTCCAGACAAAAGGTACTACCCGCATCCGGTGCGGAAGAGAAGGAAATCTCTCCCTTCATTAGCTGCGCCAGGCGTTGCGAAATCGCAAGTCCAAGGCCAGTGCCACCGTATTTGCGCGTAGTACTGCCATCGGCTTGCGAGAAGGCGGTAAAGAGCTTCGACTGAAGGGCAACCGGAATCCCGATACCTGTGTCTGCAATGGCGAAGGCCAGTTGTGCCCCGGGATTGACTTCCACGCGCAGGCAGACCTCGCCCCGGTCGGTGAACTTGACTGCATTGGATAGCAGGTTCAACAGGATTTGCCGCAGACGGCCAGGATCTCCCATGATGCGCTCCGGGCAGTCATCGGCGATATCGACAACAAGCTCCAGCCCCTTGCTGCCAGCTTGCGCGGAAACAAGGTCAAGGGACTCTTCACAAAGCGAACGCACGGAAAGCTCGAAGTCTTCCAGCTCCATCTTGCCGGCATCGATTTTGGAGAAATCCAGAATGTCATTGATGATGCCCAGCAACGATTCGCCGCAGAGCCGGATCGTCTCGACATATTCCTGTTGTGCGGAACTCAGAGAAGTGCCGAGCATGAGGCCCGTCATGCCAATAATTCCGTTCATCGGAGTGCGAATTTCGTGGCTCATCGTCGCCAGGAATTCGCCTTTGGCGCGGGCTGCCTGCTCTGCCTCTTTCCTCGCTTCGGCCAGCTTCTGCTCTGTCCTTTTTCGATTGCTGATGTCATTCTGGACAGCGACAAAGTGCGTGCACGCCCCGTGATCGTCCAGCACTGGTCCAATGAATATTTCGATCCAGAAGGTAGACCCGTCTTTCTTGTAGTTCAGCACTTCCATACGAATCGGAGTCCGGGAAGCGACCGCCTCGCGCATCATCCGTACATTGGAAGGATCAGTCAGAGGACCCTGCAGAAAAGACCCAGGTTTTCGTCCGAGCGCTTCGGCTAACAGGAATCCGGTTGTACGCTCAAACGACGGGTTGACGTACAGGATGTTTTCCGCAGCGTCGGTAATGATGATCGCACTGGTCGATTCGCGCGCCACCAGCGATAGCGTTTGCAGTTGTTCTTCCCGCTTTTTCCGCTCGGTGATGTCCTCTGCCATTCCGAGGATCAGCACTCCCAGTCCATCTTCTTCGCGCCTGAGAACCCGTTTACGACTCAGGATCCATCGCTGCCTTCCATCGCGGTGCCGGGCGCGAAATTCGGCTGTCGCCACCTCCGTTCCGACACCGGCTGCACTTACTGCGAGATGAAGCCGGACCTTCTCCTGATCGTCCGGGCAGACAAGCGGAATCAGCTGGTCCGCCACTGTCTGGTCAGGACTGTGGGGATAGCCGAGCAAACCCATCACGGTTCCATTCCCAAACAGGATGCGATAGTTGCTCACGTCATGCACAAACAGCGACACCGGGACACTATCGGTGATGCGCTCGATAAACCGACGTTGCTGTGTGCGCTCGGCCTGAAGCTGGCGGCGTTCGGAGATGTCCCGCAAGATGCAAGTGGTCACGTTGCCCGAAGGACTGCGGACCTTACTCACCGTCATCTCGACAGGTACCGATGCGCCATTGCTTCTCACCACGTCCAGCTCGTACTGAGCAGGAGGGCGTTCTGCCACGAGTACCGTTCGGAAGGATGTTTCTTGTTGTGGCGTCAGCAAACTGAGAAAAGGCTGACCCACCAGCGTGCTGTCGTCTCGCGAGAGAAGATGTTGCGCGGACCGGTTGGCCATCCTGACTTCACCGTGTTCGTCAACTATTACAGTGGCGTCGACACCACAATCGAACAAGGCTCGCAGGTCTGCCTCGGACTTCCGGTAGTCGCGCTCCAGAATGAATCTTTGCCGAGACCTTCCCACTACTGCCCGAACCCCACATCTAAGGGCAGTCTCCTTATTTAGGAATTCGTGGGCGCCACATTCAAGAGACTCATCGGAGAGTTGATCCTCATCCGAGCCTGTAAGCAGAATGGCTGCAAACGGCAGATGTCCGCCGTCTCGCATCTGACTTAGTAAGCGAGGGCCTCCGTCTTCGGGCAAATGATACTCAATCAACGCACAATCGAAGGTAAGTCGCGCACATAACTGCAGAGCTTCGACAGCGCTGGAAGCTTCTTCAATGCGGACGTCCAGGTCGTGCAAACCGAGCAGGTGCGATCGCAAGGTCTCGCGCGTGACCGGGCAACCGTCGACGATGAGTACTGACAGATTTTCCGGCACCAGGCTTCTCAGCAGTTCTCCCAAACAGCATCAGACTCCACCCCAGCTTTTCGGGACGGAACGATCTTCTGCTACTAAGTGAGAAAGAAGAGAAAAACTTCTCAGGGGGCTCCTTCAGATCAGGGCAGCCCGGAATGAATGCGCGGACCGGGGGACTGGACCGAAAGAATCTCCGCCTCGCGGACCAGCATCTCCGACCACCGTCTCTGCACCCGCTCTAAGGTCTCGATCTTGTTTGCAAGGTTCAGAAACACCTGATAATGGCCTAGTTCTGAGGTAAACAGAGCACTATAAAATGCGGAGAGTTCCTGGTCGTCTGAGCTTCGGGCCAGAATACTAAATCGCTCGCACGACCTCAATTCGATAAGGGCTGAAACAAACAGGCGGTCCAGTGTTTCCGACGATTCACCCTTCCGGATTAGCAGCTTCAGCTCGCTGGCGTAAGGATTGCTGTGAATACGGGTAAGTCGTCCCCCACGTTTCGTAAGCAGACGGGTCACCTGTGCCAGATGTGCGGCTTCGTCGCGCGCTACCACGGTCATCGTGTCCACCCAGCCCGGGATCCATTCAGTGGGCCAGCGTGTCATCATATCCATCGCGTTGTTCGCCGCTTTCTTCTCCAGAAATGCGTGATCGATCAACAGAGCTATTGGGTCCGACAACGCAGACCGCCCCCACTCCTCCGGTGTTTGGGAAAGCAGGGGCAGCTTGCTGATTTGTTTTGCCGTGGACTCGGCGAGACTCATCTAGATCAGTGCGGATGCAGCTCTGGCCCAACCCTTGCGGCTCTTAGAAATCTCTTCCACATCCTTGACGTACGCGCCGGCCTGGGTCAGGACGTGATGGAGGTCGTTGCCAAGGCTGATAAAAGTGAACCCTTTATCGAGAAACTCACCCACACGGGCAGTACCGAAAAGAAAGACGCCCAGAATCACGTTGTTCTTGCGAGCTTCGCCGACCAGTTTTTCGGTGGCCGCGCCCAGCTCCGGAGACGTGTACATATGCGGGAACTCGTATTTCTCGAACAGTCCCATGCTCATACAGAGATCGTTTTGCCCAAGAAACAGGATGTCAACGCCCGGCACCGCCGCGATTGCTTCCATGTTCTCTATGCAGGAAGCAGTCTCAACCTGCAGAGCGATAATTGTGTTCTTATTGGCACCCCCAACATAGCCCAGCAATCCGGCTTTGTTGGTAGCTCTCTGAGGAAAGTAGACGGATCGGGTTCCTTCAGTAGGATATTTCGCGCAACTCACTCCCTGACGAGCTTCCTCGACCGTATTGATGTAGGGTATGAGGACTCCGTCCGCCCCAAGATCCAGCGCCTGCTGAATTCCGGCGCGATCATGGTACCCGGCGACACGGACCATCGACCTGGCACCACCGTTCTGGATCGCACACAGCATGGCCGAGAGCTGTTCGTACCCCATCGGACCGTGCTGCATATCCACAAGGAGCCAGTCATAGCCGCTGTGCGCCAATTGCTCAGCAACTGTAGGGCTGTGCGAGTTCACAAACAGACCTATTTTGGGCTGTCCATTTCGCAAGTGATCCTTCCATTCCGCTCCGCTCACATTCGTCGACATAGGAGCCATTTTAAGCCACGCTCCAGCGATCTTCCGAAGACAAGTGTCAGCGGGCTTTAGAAGATGAAGCTGCGGTCCGGATTGCCTGCACAATGCGCGGATAGGTCCCGCAGCGGCAGATATTTCCGTTCATTCCGCGCTGGATTTCACTATCGGTTGGATCTGGATTCTTCGACAGCAAACTGATGGCATTCAGGATCATGCCCGGGGTGCAGTAACCACACTGAAACGCGCTGGCGTCGAGGAATGCCTGCTGAACGGGATGAAGCTTACCTTCCCGTTCGAGGCCTTCAATTGTGGTGATTTGTTTCCCCGCAACCGACGAGAGGGTGACGAGGCAGGATCGGACTGCTGCGCCATCCACCAACACGGTACAGGCTCCGCACTGTCCTTCGCCGCATCCGTACTTGGCTCCCGTCTTATCCAGATCTTCGCGCAACACGGATAGCAGAGTGCGGTCCTTAGAAATGTCGACCGCGATGCTTTCTCCGTTGACCTTTAGAAACATCAGGGAGACTTCTTGTCAGCAGCCGGCACTTCGGGCTTCTTCTCTTCTACAACCGGTGGACGAAAGCGCATTCGGGGTACAGGCTTCGCGCTGGCAAGTTCCGTGTAGATCTTCAGCAGACGTTCTTTCTGGGCAGGGTCCGGCACCAGTTTGCGATGCTTCCCGTTTGCGGAGGTGGCGAACTTCACCTCGCCTGAATCGTCCACGCTGAGAGTACCGGCTTCCGACACCTTGAAGTAGCCTTCCTGGGGACGGGCCGCATAGAGCACAGCGGCCATATCGGTAGTTGGCGTGTCGAAAGGCATTGGCTTGTGCGCCGTGTAGGCGTCAACCACAGGATGAGGAGCCTTGGACCATGCGTA
>JACMLA010000770.1 GCA_014379815.1 Bryobacteraceae bacterium
GCTGAACGGGATTCCGAAATATCGCGGAAAAATTATGCTGTCCGGCGGGCGAAAGGCCGTGTCCATCGAAGAAAGAACGCAATCGCACTAGCTCTGACGATCGCTGCTCACCGCATGTTGCATGGTCCGAACTGATCGAAAGCCCACAGGATCGGTTCCGGCACTTTCTGCCGGGGCACGGGCCACGGAGTATAGCCGATCGTCTTATCCTTCCGCTCGATCCACAGCTCGACCTCATGCTGATCGGGAAAAGCGATTGTCTGGACAATGCCCGCATTGCAGTGCTTGGTCCTGTTTACTTTTGCCGACGCAGCATTTGCCTGAGGGCTGGACGGTCCCCAGTCTTCCATGAATTTGTCGAAAGCATAGTCCCTGCACGGCTTCGCATCAGTGCATCCCCAGAGCGCATACGCTGACTTGTACTCGCGGGAACGAAGCAGCGCGATAAACGATTGCACTTGCTTCTTCTCTTCGCGATCCCGCAGCCAGAGAAACAGAACCATACCAACAACGAGGAGAACTCCGGCTACTGCTAATCCGGCTCTGACCTTCTTCTCATGCCGAGCATCCCCGGCACCGTAGCCCTCGAGGTAGCTCATGTAACTACTTGCCTTTACTTGACGGGAAATGCTTTGTCGTAGGCTGCGGTGGCTTCTTTTGTAATCTCCATCGCAGGCTTGAAGTACACAGTGTTGGTCACATCGACAACCATGTCTAGCCCGCGTTCCTCCGCCAGTTTCTTGACAATCTCCTGCATCCGCCCGCCGACGCGCCCCAGAATGTCGTTGCGCTCCCGATCCACATCGGCCTGAAGATCTTCTGTCAGACGAGTCAGTTCACGTTGCCTGCGCTGACCCTGAGCTTGCAGGTTCTGCTCCTGCTGCTGAGTAATCTTACCGGCGCCGGTCTGAATCTGGCTCTGCAGATCGGCCATCTCGCGCTGGATTTTTTCAATGTCTCCTGACCGGGGCTTGAATCTGGCTTCCATGTCAGCCTGCGCCTTCTTAATCTCAGAGGTCTCGACAACTGCCAGTTGCGAATTGATAATAGCGACTTTCAACTGCGCCGGAAGAAGAGTAGCGGCAGCCAGCAACAGAAACGCGAAACGGGGCATCATGTAAGTGCAACTCCAACGATAGGTTTGTTTTTAGAGTAACAGACCGGTTCGGTTTACTACGGCCCGAATTCCGTAAGCCTCAGCCCGGCTCCTATCCTCGCTTGTCAGCAACCAACACAAATTTCATGCGCGATCCTCCCCGACTCCGGCGGAGGTGCCAGGACCCATTCAGGAAATGAAATTTGGGCCTGAGAGTTCAACTGCTCAATGAGGTAAGATGCGTACCTCTCTCGTGCAGCTGTTACGCAACCGAGAAAGATAAGGGGTTCGTCTTTAAGCTCACCTATAGTCTGTGCGCCAGCCAGGTAGTCGGTAGATGCGTCAAGAGATAAGCTGCAAACGTAATTTGTCCACTCATCTGTTTCAGCATCGCCTGCGATCAGTTTTCGTGCATTTAGTTCGGCCACGAGGCGAACTGCATACTCGAGCGCTATATCTCTCTCCACCCGTACTTCCCACGAATCCCGCGTCGATTCGTCGCATTCACCGAGGACGCGCAGGATCGGGAGATTACGGGTCAGGCTGAAGTCGAGATCTGGAGAATGGGCCAGCGGAATCAACTCTGCATCAACTCTGAGCACCCAGCGCAGCAGCCGCAGATACTCGCACCAGTTAATGACTTCGTTTTCCTGATCCTCTGTCCAGGTGCCTTCGGCAGCGGCCATCAATTCCGACTCGGCACCTTCAAGCCTGATCCAGAGGCGCTGCTGGCGCAACAGGGCATTCTGGATCTGTCGCTGTATCCCTTCGGTGCTGGAAGAAATCTGGCCCTGGTGTATGCGGATCTCAGACCCCGCACGGGAAATCAGGCAACCCAGAATTGTCGCCCGCTGCCTCAAATAGTGCCGTACCGCGGGCGAGCTTCCAAATCCTTCCGTCCTCGCCTGCCTGTCGGTGGTGGTCAGCGAAAACGTCAGCAACTCGCTGTCGCTCTTGTGTGACCGGCGCAAAAAGTACAATGCGATTAGTCCGGTTACGAGGATAAAGGCGTAGAAGCCGTAATACCAGGCTGCGCCTTCTTTCGTGTGCCAGGGGATCAGCCAGCCAAAGACGGCAACGTATGCCACAGCGTACACGACCAGGAAGCTGACCTTCAGAGCAAAAAGCCGTGAACGTTTGTCGACAAAGCTTCGACGCAAGGCGAACCAATACGACCTCCGGAATTTCAATCGCCACATATTCATGTCACCCGCCGTCAAAGCCGCCTGTAAATATAGATAATCGATACCGAACAGACGCGAGTTATCTTTACATTCGCATCAAAGGTCTGCTACCCCATTGGGGAAAGGACGCTTTAAGAAGACACCGAAAATAAGCTAGTGGTGAATCAGAGCGGGCCGATAAGCTCTGCGAGGAACTTACAATGATTCACCTGACCCGACTCAATA
>JACMLA010000771.1 GCA_014379815.1 Bryobacteraceae bacterium
ATCCAGCGTAAATCGTTCACGGCTCCAGTCGCAGCTGGCACCCAGCCGAATCATCTGTTCCCGAATCGTCCCGCCCGATTCGGCCTTCCACTTCCAGACACGCTCTTCGAATTTGTCTCTTCCGAGATCTTGCTTCGTGAGACCTTCAGCCGCGAGATGACGCTCCACCACCATCTGCGTCGCAATGCCCGCATGGTCCATACCGGGCAGCCAGAGAGTATTGTCTCCGCGCATCCTGTGCCAGCGCGTGACCACATCGATCTCCGTTTGATTAAGCATGTGCCCCATGTGGAGCACACCGGTTACGTTGGGCGGGGGTATGACTACGGAAAATGTGTGGCCGCCCGGGCGGTTCTGAGCGCGGAAAATTCCACGATCGATCCACCACTGTGCCCACGAAGGCTCAAACCTCTGCGGCTCGTAAACTTTATCAATTTGCATGCGCGGGAAGATCAGTTTAGGTTCAATCAAAAGTTAATTGAAGCTCTGCAAAGCAAACAGATCTTTACATATTGGAACACAAGGAATCGCAGAGTTCCTCCGGTGCAGCGACAGGTCCTGAATCTCAGTTCGAGATTGCGACGAACGTTGCGGCGGTGCTCCAGTGACCATCAATCACAAGGTTTACGGGAACCTTACTGTGCGGGTTGAAAACGGCTGGAACTTTCACGTTGATCTGGCACAACCCCGGAACCATCCCCGGCACAACACCCGCCCAGGTCGCTGGGACAACCAGGGTGTTGTCAAAAACCACGGATGCGCCTGCAGCAGTGACCGCCAGCTCCGGGGAAGCCTGGACGACGCTGCTTACCAGGGGACTTTTGGTGAAGGCACCGCACCCGGTTGCATAGAATGCGACGTGGCTGTCTATCCTTGCAGGTTTTTGGGCCGAGTTCAGTCCGCCGTACGCGCCTTGCGGATCGTAATTCAGCACGGCAGCCTGACCGGTGCCTGAGGAGTCCATTGTAAAGATGCCAGGCGAGGCGCTGCGTAAATCGAGAACAATCGGGCTGGATTGCACTCCGGCGTTTTCGACGCGCAACTCGAGGGTCGTACCCGCAAGTTCAAAGGGAAGCAATGCGTTAATTTGCGTGCTGTAGGACAAAAGGGGAACCGCGTCCAGCCACTCCCCGTTTGCTGCCTTTACCTGGACTCTGGTCGTGCCCAGGGTCGAAGCATACTCGCCCTTCTTCGTCGGCGTGGACACAAGAATACGTTCGGGTCCGAGATTTTCGCCGAAGATGGAAACCAGTTCCCCGGAGGAAACAAACGGATTTGCTCCGTCAGCAGGGAGCTCGTAGCTTGCAGAGTTCAGAACCGTGGAGATGACAGGCATGGGTGCAAGAACCGGAACCTTCACAACCGCTCTTGGGTCCTTAGCAGAGTTCCAAAGTGCAATGTTGAGCGTGCCGGATCTCACCAGCAGAGAAGGCGGCACGGACAATGTGGCCAGCGTTGGCGAGAGGACTGTCAGCTTTGCGGCTTCGTTGTTAATGGTCACGGTCGTATTGGTGTAGAACTGCGCGCCGCGCAAAGTCAATAGTGCGGGTTCATTCACATAGAGGGTGTTCGGGGCTACAGCAACTAGCCTCGCGATCCCCGGACCAATCAGGACGTTCACTACTGCGGTCGCTGTGCTCGGAGGTGTGCCCGTACTCGTCACGGTAATAGTTGCGGTAGTTTTCTGGCCGATGGGGACAAGGCTGGAGATTGCTGAAGGATCGATGCTGAGCTTGATTATTGCGGGACTGAACGCCGCAGCTGTCCCCGACGTTGGTGTCAGGATGAGCCATGCCGGAGAAGCTTTGATTGCAAAGCTAGCAAGATTGCCGTCTGTGAAGATGCGGAGGCTTGTCGCTGGCAGTTCCGCGTCGTCCGCTCTACCCTCAAGGCTGATTGGACCTGCTGGATCGACGATCAGTTTGCCGGCCGGGTTCGAGACTGTTAGTACCACCTGGACGATCTTGACTCCGAATGCTGGGTTAAAAACCCTGATCTCTCCGTCATGATCTTTTGCAGCCAAACCGGTCGGATTCACCGACACAACCAGGTTCAGGGCGGTGTTCCCCTTCTCGGACGAAACCGTGAGCCATGTTGCGTTCGTGGTCACCGTCACAGGGAGCTGAGCACTTGTCTGGCTCTTGATCATAAGCGGCTGCGAGGCAGGGAACGCGGTGCCCTTGAGATACGTGAATTTCAAGGTAGTCGGCGATACATCCACCTGGGCCAATAACGAGAGCGTGCAAGCGAACAGACACACGCAGAACCTGAGAAGTAGATTGAACACGTAGAGACAGTGCGCGACCTTCAGCTTCGTCTCAGAATTGTACGAACCGGGTTATGGAAGCAACCTTACTCTGGGAGGGCAAAGGATGGGTTGGTGCGCCCGGAGAGATTCGAACTCCCGACCTACTGGTTCGAAGCCAGTTGCTCTATCCAGCTGAGCTACAGGCGCAATGGGCACATGATAACATGCGGCGGTGGAAGCAAATATACCCCGGGCATGCGCTGCCTGCGGGCAGGCAATACCGTCCGGCGCGAAGCTCGCTGCCGTAACCATCACCTCCGCAGACCTCGCGCAACTGACTGGAAAGACTGAGTCTGGGGACCTAAACTCATTCGAGATCTGCCTGCGATGCCGCATCGAGCTTTCCGAACGGAACAAGGGCCGATGAGCCCGGATTCCGGAATGGAAACGGAGATTAAGCTGGCCGTCTCCGATCGCATGACAGCCGAAGGATTGCTGAGGAATGCCGGGTTCTCCGTATCCCGCAGCCGCATTTTTGAGCAGAACAGTGTGTACGACAGACCTGACGGAAGCCTTCGTTCGCAAGGCAATCTGCTCAGACTCCGTTCGGCGGGTGAACGCTCTGTCCTGACCTGGAAGGGTCCCGAGATCCCCGGACCGCACAAGAGCCGCCCTGAGACGGAAGTTATCGTCGACAGCTTTGAGAAGTGCGACCAGATCCTGCAGCAGCTTGGCTTTGGGGTGACGTTCCTCTATGAGAAATTTCGCACCGAATGGGTCTTATCTGGAGCAGCCGGAGTTGCCACTCTTGACGAAACGCCTATCGGGGTGTTTCTCGAACTGGAAGGAACATCGGACTGGATCGACGCAACCGCACAGACGCTGGGATTCCGCCCCTCAGATTACATTCTGGAAAGCTACGGAAGTCTGTACTTTGCATTCTGCCGCGAACAGAACCGGGCTCCGGGTTTTATGCAGTTCGCTCCGGGCTTTATGCAGGTCTAGGCTGCAGGTTAAGAACTTCGTTCATCGCACCCTGGCGGTAGCCTTCAAGGTCGAGCGTCACGTAGTGGAAACCCATCGCTTTGAAGATCCGGGTAAATTCAGCGGCCATCTCCAGAGTCAAAGCGCGTGACATTTCCTCAGACGCGATCTCAAGTCTGACCAGTTCGCCATGATACCGGACCCGGAATTGACGAAACCCGAGCGCCTTGACCGCTTCTTCCCCCCGGTCCACGGTTCGAACCGTTTCCGTCGTGACCGGAGTACCGTACGGAATCCGGGAGCTTAAACAAGCCGAAGCCGGCCGGTTCCAGGTAGTTAGGCCGGCGCGTCGCGACAACTCGCGAATCTCTGCTTTGGTGAGGTTCGCCTCAACCAGAGGTGCCTTAACTTCATGGAGTCGGGCGGCGTTCTGACCCGGCCGGTAATCGCCGAGGTCATCTTTGTTAACGCCGTAGACTATGTGGTCAATCTGCCGTTCTTTACCGACTTCCTCCAGCCTGAGAAACAGCTCATCTTTGCAGTGAAAACAGCGATCCGCGTTGTTGGCTACGTACTTCGGATTGTCGAACTCAAACGTTGGAATATACTCGTGCCGAATTCCATTCTCGGCCGCAAATGCCTCTGCGTCTCGCTTGTGCGACTCAGGTATGGAGGCAGAGTCCGCAGTTATGGCGACAGCTTTCGAGCCCAGTACTTTGTTCGCAGCCCATGCAAGGTAAGCCGAGTCGGTACCGCCTGAATAGGCGACGATCAAAGAGTCGAGGCGCCGTAAAACGTCAAAGAGCGCGTCCTGTTTCTCGATCAGGACACCGGGATCAGGAGCGATTCCAGTTGTAAAGCCCTCGATTCCCACCAGGGTCGCCATGGCTGTATTGTATCGCTGACATGGAAACTGGAAGCGCGTTGTTCTTTTTCGTGGTCCAGCCAAGTACCTCCTGGATGACCTCTTCCTGAACAGGCAGGTTCAGGTAAGCTGTGGCTCCGGACTCGAGTGCAAGAGCCTGCTCCTCCGGACTCCAGTCGAACCCTGCGACAAACACGGGAACTCCGGGCCAATCCTTTGCAATGGAAACCACTGTCAGAATCCCCGAAAAGGACGAAGACGTGACGAAAACTCCATCACAGGCCCGAAGTACCCGGGCGAAATGCGGCGTTTGCTCGTAGGCATCGAAACAATGCGGCAGGGATGGCAGGTAGTTGCACAAGCGGTCTGTTTCCGGACCGGACTCGCCGATGACGATATAGGTATTCATTGAAGCTGGATTCACGTTTTTTGACCTCACAATGCTTCTCGGCCATGCCGCGCAGAGTAATAGGTCTTTTCTTTGTGCAAGAGCCACGTAGTATACAAAGTTGCCGTTACACTGGTTTCATGACCCGGCGTGAGCTGTTAGCCCTCGCATCCTCGGCGACATTACTTAAGGCGCAAACCGCAAAGGCATCTCCGGTCGCCATCTCGCGCTGCGCTTCCTATACCGAAGACCTCCCGGCCACTCTCGGCCCGATGTTCGACCGGATCGGCGGACTGAACCGGCTGGTTGGCAACAAGACGGTCGTTATCAAGCTGAACCTTACCGGCAGCCCCGGCCTGCGATTTCAGGGAAAGCCCCTCGGTGTCACGCACTACTCTCATCCGAGAACTATAGAGGCTATGGTCCATCTGATGGGACGCGCTGGCGCGAAACGGATCCGGCTGGTGGAAAGCGCCTGGGGTACTGCGGGGCCGCTGGAAGAGTACATGCTGGATAGCGGCTGGAACGTCCGCGCATTGCAGAACGCGGCGCCGAAAGTCGAGTTTGAGAACACAAATGCAATCGGTACAGGCAAAAGATACGCCAGCGTGAAGGTTCCTTCGGGTGGCTACATCTTTCCCGCTTACCAGCTGAACCAGTCTTATATCGATACGGATGTGTTCGTCTCGATGGCCAAGCTGAAGAATCACGCTACCTGCGGAATCACCCTGGCGATGAAGAATTGCTTTGGAAACACTCCGGCGTCGATCTATGGCGACGATGCCGGTCTGGACGAGCCTAATGAGAGTCCTACCAAGGGCCGTCTCGATGTCTGCCATTTTGGCAAGCGTCAGCCGTCGAAGGTCGCGCCATCGGAACTGGATGTGACAACCAGCCGTGAGCCAGAGTTTCGCATGCCCCGCATTACCGCAGAGTTGAATTCCGCCCGTCCGGTCGATATCGCTTTCATCGACGGTATCGAGACGGTGACTGGCGGTGAAGGGCCATGGATTCGCAACCTGAAACACGTAAAGCCAGGGATTCTGATTCTGGGCACAAATGCGGTTTGCACCGATGCGGTCGGGACCGCGGTGATGGGCTATGATCCACGGGCCCAGCGTGGAACCGCTCCCTTTGCGAAATGCGACAACATGCTGCTGCTGGCTGAGGCGCTGGGTGCTGGTTCGGCTGACTTGAAGCAAATTGACGTTCGCGGAATTTCGGTTGCTGAAGCGCGCTTTCCCTTTCCGGCGTAAGGATCTCAGATGACCCGGTTCTACATCGAAACATTCGGCTGCCAGATGAACGCCCATGACTCTGAGAAAGTCATTGGCACGCTGCTGGCACGGGGTTACCTGCAAACAGAAACTCCCGCCGAAGCCGATCTGGTGCTCTACAACACCTGCAGCATCCGTGATAAGGCCGAGCAGAAGGTGTTCCACCGACTGGATCAGTTCAAGCGGGAGCACAAAGGGAAAACCTTCGGTGTCCTTGGATGCGTGGCGCAGCAGGAGGGCGAAAAGATCTTCGCACGCGCGCCCCATGTGAGCCTGGTGTGCGGGTCGGCGAGCTATAACAAACTGCCTGAGCTTCTGATCCAGCTCGAAAACGGCGCGAAGCAGGTTACCGGATTGAGTCTGGATACCGACGAAACGTTCGAGACTCCCCTGACGCGCCGCGATAATCCTCACCGGGCATTCATTACGATCATCGAAGGCTGCAGTAAGTCGTGCGCCTATTGTGTAGTTCCTTTTACGAGAGGGCCGGAGCGCAGCAGAACGTCGGACAGCATTCTTCGGGAAGCGTTCGAACTGGCGAGCATGGGGTATTCCGAGATCATGCTGCTAGGACAAAACGTCACCAGCTATCGCGACCCTTCGGCGGCAACGCTCGATTTTGCGGGCCTGATGCGTGCGATGGCGGGCGTTCACGGGATACGGCGAGTCCGCTTCACTACCTCCCACCCGCGGGATTTTGGCCGAGAAATCATCCAGGCAATGGACGAGCACGAAGAACTGTGTAATCACGTTCACTTGCCGGTACAGTCCGGATCTACCGAAGTCCTTACCCGAATGCAGAGACTCTACACGCGGGACGAGTATTTGAGGCGGATCGAGTGGATGAAAGCCTCACCCCGGAATATCGCCATTACTACCGACATCATCGTGGGCTTTCCCGGCGAGACGGAGAAAGACTATGACCAAACGCTGCAACTGCTCGACGAAGTTGAGTACGAGTCTTTGTTCTCCTTCAAATACTCGAGGCGGCCAAACACACCGGCGCTGCAGTATGAGGATCAGATCCCGGAGGACGTGAAGCAGCAGCGCCTCCTGATCGTGCAGGAGAAACAGCGGCAGATTCAGATTCGCTGTAACGCGGACTATCTGGGCAAGACTCAGGAAGTGCTGGTGGAGGGTTACAACCCGGCCACGGGTCAGTGGATTGGCCGAACTTCCCAGCACAAGACACTGAACTTCACCAGCTTGTCTCCCGGCATGGAAGATGCTCTGCAGGGAAGCTATATCCCAGTACGTGTTACCCGGGCCGGTGCCAACTCTCTTGTTGGCGAGTGCCTGTCATAATCGAGTCAGGAGAGCATCATGGAAGTCGAAATGAAGATTCGCGGCCTCACCATGGACCCGGTCACGCAGATGCCGATTGTGGTGCTCAAAGACGTGAACGGAAACACCGTGCTGCCCATCTGGGTCGGGATTTTCGAAGCGAACGCGATTGCACTCGAGATTGAGAAAGTCTCCACACCCCGGCCTATGACGCACGACCTGATCAAAACTGTTTTGATGGGACTGGAAGCCGGAGTTCGCAAAGTTGTTGTGTCCGATTTGAAAGATGACACGTTCTACGCAGTCATCTGGATTGAAAAGAATGGGGAACTCATCACTGTCGACTCAAGGCCAAGCGACGCTCTTGCGCTCGCTCTGCGTCTGGATTGCCCCATCTTCGTGGAAGATTCCGTCCTGAAAAACTCCAAGCAAACCTCCACCGTTAACGAACGGGTACAGAGCGATGAACTCCGTAAATGGCTGGAAAATCTTGGTGACGAAGACCTCGGCCGATACAAGATGTAATGCCTGAAGCTGCGCTGCAGCGGCTGGCAGCTGCTTCGATCAACCCGGTACCCATGGACCTCGACCATCACTACGCGTTTGAGCGTGATGGGTTCATCGCGCTTGTGGAACGCCGCAGCGACAACACTTTCGGTCGCATCGGAACCGCCGGCCTTCTGACAGCGTCTGGACTTGCTCCACTGATATGGCGAGGTTCTCAGGCGTTCTTTCGAACCAGAGCGAGCGAAGAGCCAGCAACTCCGGAAGCGATTGAGCTCTTGCGGGGGTTCCAGAAAGATCTGGAACGGTCCATTAGTGGTGATTCTGACACGTCGGAAAACGACGGTTAAGAAATGTAAACCGCGCTAACCGGTCTGGTTTGGTCGCGTATTTAGAAGTGATGAGACTCAGTAGATGGAACTCTCTTACTGCCGGGGCAATTCTGACAGCCACGGCATTCATGATGTCCACACCTCTTCCGTCGCAGGCCGTGGTGTTTGTCAGGGAGTTTGAAAAAAGCGGGCAGGGAACTGCGCGAGTGAGCCTGCAGGAGCGAGTGGTTTACAGCCTGCTGGAAGCCGCAGGCCAGACTGCAAACCATCGCGCACGCTGCACCAATATCTGACTAACGCTTGCGTCCTGATTTTTTGGCGCCTGCAGGTCGCTTTGCAGGTGCTGCGGCGGGCCAACCCTTTAGGTCCTTTCGCTCCACAGTCATCACTGCCATGAAAGGTTCTTTCGTATAGCTCTTACCTACGCCGGAGAACGTAAGCTGTGTGCCCGGTTCTGCCTTTCCGGGAAGCGGATTCTCGAATTCCAGCGTGACTTCAGGAGTTGTCTTGTCAGAGATCGCGACGACGATTTCTTTGCCGCGCTGTTCGACTAGAGTTCCGGAGAGTTCCGGGATACCTGCATCCTTCATGCTCTGATCGAAGTACTGCTGACCGTTAGGTCCGATCAGTTCATCCTTGATGCGCTTCCACAAGGCGAGCTGCGGGTTGGCATTGATAGCTGCTTGTTCTTTTTCGAGCCTTTCTTTCTCCATCACGGTGACGCTGGCAATCGTGAAGCCCTCCGGAGGAAGCGCCTGAGCTTTCGCCTTACTCTTCACGTCATCCAGTCCGCTGGCATCGCCGTGATATCCGGCATACGCCTTCTGCAGGTACTGGTCGACCTGAGTCCGACCCTGCGCCGGCAACGCGCCTGGTCCGTCATACGCTACGGCTCGTGCTACGTGCCACAGACCAAGCGGGTACTTGTCGATCTTCTTCTCACCCATTACGGTTTGGCCGAGCCAATAGGAAACGTCGCCTTGCGCACCGTTTGTCGTCAGAGACTTAGTGAAATGGTCCTGAGCTTTCCCAGCATCTTTCCGGATCATTGCAATCCAGCCAAGAGTCTTGTGGGACTGGGCTTCCGCCAAACCGCGCTGTTGCTTCCACTGTTCATCGCTCATGCTCGCCGGCTTCTTGTCAGCGGCAAAAATCGTGTCCACCTGGCTCAGAATGCCGTTCGCGGCTTTCTCACCC
>JACMLA010000772.1 GCA_014379815.1 Bryobacteraceae bacterium
AACTGAAAGCCGGGAACCGGAACGCTAAACCGAATGCCAAGCGCTTCCAGATTGCGAGTCTGATTCACCTGGCTAACATAGCCATCGAGGTTAGGAAGGAATGCAGCACGGGCCTGAGCAGCTCTTGCCTCAGTCTGTTTGACTGCCTCATCCGCGATCTGGATGCGTGCGTTTCCCTCTGTTGACGTAGCCAGATCCACGGCCCGGCGAATCGTGAGATGAAGCACTGGTCGGTCCGCCAGAGCCTCAGCAGTAACACTTTGTGCCGGCGCGGCTATAAGTGAGAATTGACTTAGCGAGCTAAGAAACCAACCGACCAGCTTGTGTGCGGTCCGCGGCCTTGCCGGTGAAGGAGGTTCGGCGGGCGCTTTCCCGGTGATCTCCTCCAGCATGTCCTCAATCGCGAGGCTCGCCCCAACGAAATGGACGCCGGTCGAGTACATCCATGCGAGTAGGTACTTCCCCGCCATGTCCGCGTAGTCCACATCGGAGAGGTCCAGCAGCAAAGGCTTTCCGGCAGCTGCGGACTGCGCAGTTCGCCAGCAGTTTTCAAGTTCTCCCACCCACGGCGCCGTAAGTTTTCCTTCGATCCGCAACCGCATCGAAGAGGCGCTGTCATGCACTGTCACTTTCAGCATCGGCAATCTCCGGCAATCAGAGTTGCAATACCAGTGCCACGCGAACCGCCTAATATATTCAGAGTCTTACGGAATTACTGCCAGGCATTCAGTGCCAGCCGCCTGGCACACTGCCAAAATGCCGGTACCGTTCAAGGCTTCAGGATGCCGAGCTTCTTCAATCGAAACTGCAGCGTCGATCGCTTCATTCCGAGTCTTGCAGCAGCACCGTTCGGACCCGCCAGTTTCCAGTTCGTCGCACGCAGAGCATCGAGAATGTGGTCGCGCTCCGCATCTTCGAGAGTAATCGCGGGGCCGTTCGGAACATCCTGCACGAATGCTTTCAGATCTTCACGGGGAACTTGCAGGATCGAACCCTGCGAGACGATCACCGCACGCTCTACAACGTTCTGCAGTTCCCGCACGTTGCCAGGCCATGGGTAATTCAACATAGCTTCCATAGCTTCCGTCGGAATGGTTATAATCTGCTTCCCCATGCGGCGTGCGAACTGCTGCGCGAAATGACGCACCAGCACCGGTATGTCGTCACGCCGGTTCCGCAACGGAGGAATCAGGATGGGAAATACATTCAGGCGATAGTAGAGATCGTCCCGGAAACACCGGTCCCGAACCATTTGCATCAGGTCCCGATTCGTGGCGGCTACTACCCGAACGTTCACCTTTATCGTGCGGCTGGAACCCACGCGCTCGAACTCCTGCTCCTGAAGAACGCGTAGCAATTTCGGCTGAAGATCGACAGGAATCTCACCGATTTCGTCAAGAAACAACGTCCCGCTGTCAGCCAGCTCAAACCGCCCTATCCGCCGCGCGATCGCTCCGGTAAATGCGCCCCTTTCGTGCCCAAACAACTCACTCTCAATCAGTCCGTTCGGTATCGCTGCGCAATTAATCTTGACGAAGGTGTTGTTCTTTCTGGTGCTCAGATCGTGAATGGCACGCGCCACCAATTCCTTCCCGGTCCCCGTTTCACCGCATATCACGACTGCGGAATCCGATGTCGCAACCGTTTCCACCTGCCGCAATACAGACACCAGCGCCGGGCTGCGTCCAATGATCTCGCCGAAGCGAAACTGATCCCGGATCTCGTCCTCCAGATAAAGCTTCTCTTCCGCCAGCTTCAGGTTCAACAGCCGGAGTTGATCCCGTTCCACAGCCAGTTGTTTCTGATACTCAGCCAGTGCTTCAAAATTAGTCGCGTTCTCGATTGCTACTGCTACCTGGCGCGCTACCTGTTTCATGAACTCGATATCTTCTGGGCAATAGGCGTCGTATTGTAAAGATCCGAAATTCAGGCCGCCCAGGAACGGGTGGTGCGCGGTGCTCATCGGCAGAATCACGTGGCTGCGAATACCAATACTCCTCATCGGATCGTAGATGAGCGGATGAGGATCGTTGTCACGATCCGGCATGTCCGGTCGGTACAAAGGCTGCCCGGTTTGCATTACGATCCCTGCAGGAGTCTCATCAACGCAAAACATCTTGCCTGGCTGGACTGGCGGAGTGTTGGTTTGAACATCGACAGCAAGCAATTTGATGGTTCGATCAGCAGGATTGTAAAGAGTGACCGAGATACCGTCAAAGTCGACGATGCGTTTCAGACTTACAGACAGATCGCTCAGCAGTGTCGCAATTTGTTTGTGCGACACAATCGACTGTGACAAATCGAGAAGCGCCTGATAACGTTCGGCTGTGCTGGACAACGATGCTCTGATCGGCATTGCGCCTATTCCTGCTGTTTTTCGGCAAAACAGTACAGAGCCGATCGCGTTCGCAGATATATCTTTCCGTCTACCGGCGCTAGGGTAGCGAAACAT
>JACMLA010000773.1 GCA_014379815.1 Bryobacteraceae bacterium
CCCGACGCGGGCCTTGGGCCAGAAGCCTCGGCCGGGCGAATCGTGTCATTCACGTCGGCTCCTGCCTTCAGGAGAGCACGTACAACGGGAATCTGTCCTTCACGGACTGCCAGCAACAGAGGGGTGAAGCCTGAGTTCAGCCGACCCCGGATGTGAGCCCCTGCGCCAAGCAGCGTTTCCACAACCTCGACATGACCCTCAGCCGCAGCCCACATCAAGGCGGTCTGCCCGCGCTTGATCTCTCTGCCATGGATGTCGGCTCCGTGCGCGAGGAGCGCCTTTACGGCATCGACTTTACCGGTGCGTGCAGCCGTCATTAACGCGGTCTCGCCTCCGGGAAGTGTGCCCTTTGCATCGGCACCTGCCTGCAATAACAATTCGACTATCGTGCCATTGCCATTGGCGCAAGCGAGAGAGAGAGGAGTGACTCCGTAGCGATTGACCGCCTTGACATCGGCGCCCTTGCGAAGCAGTTGCTGGACTGCCGGGAGGTCGTCCCGGTATACAGCCCGGTGGAGATCGGTTGTCCCGTCAGACCCGGTTGCTTTCAGGCCGGATTCGCACAACAGGCAGACTGCAACGCACAGGAGGACCCGCATACTTAGATTCACAACGTAACAGGCGCGAGCAGCTCGTCTACCTTGCCCTGGCTGTCAGCGAAGGCATCGAGGCGTACTCCAACCTTCTCGAGCAGAGTCAGGTGGAGGTTGGCGAGAGGAGTGGGTTCTGCGTACTTGATCTGGCGTCCGCCTTTCATGTTGCCCGCGCCGCCGCCTGCCACCAGAATCGGCAGGTTTACGTGGTCGTGCACATCCGCGTTGCCCATGCCGCTGCCGTACAGATACAGCGAGTGATCCAGCAGGGATCCGTTGCCATCGGGAGTGGCTTTCAGCTTCTCAAGGAAGTAGGCAAAGAGTGACACGTGGAACGCATTAATCAATGCTACTTTCGCGAGCTTCTCGGGATTTCCGCCGTTGTGAGTCAGAGGGTGATGAGGTTCGGAGACGCCGATTTCCGGATACGTCCGCGTACTGGTCTCACGGGCGAGCTGGAAGGTGATCACTCGCGTGACGTCGCCTTGCAATGCCAGAACCTGGAGATCGAACATCAGCTTTGCATGTTCGGCATAGGAAGCCGGCACGCCTACCGGGCGGTCGAGATCGGGCAAGGCAGAGTCTGCAGTCTCTGACTCAGCCTTCTGAATTCGGCGCTCCACTTCGCGGACCGAATCGAGGTAGTGGGTGACCTTCGTACGGTCTGACGGCCCAAGCTTCCGCTGCAGTCTCGCGATATCCTCACGGACCCAGTCAAGCAGGCTCGAAGTTTTGTGCAGTTCTACTCTGCGGTCTGCTGCGCTGCCACCGTCTCCGAACAGCCGTTCAAAAGCGATCCGTGGATGAGCTTCCGCGGGTAACGGCGTTGTTGGCGACGACCAGGACAGGTTGTTCTGATAGACGCAGGCGTAACCGTTGTCGCACTGGCCGACAGTGGACAGGAGATCCATAGCAAGCTCCAGCGACGGCAACCGGGTTTCCTTGCCCATGTGCTGCGCTGCAATCTGATCTACGGTGGTACCGAGGTGGTAGTCGGTGCTCTCGGTCCACTTCGCTTTCGCAGCGCTCAGGAAGGCCGCGTTGGAAGTAGCGTGGGTGCCGGGATACGCGTTCTTCAGCTCCATGTTGCTCACGACTGTTACGTGATCGATTACCGAAGCGAGGGACCGCAGACTTGGCGACAGCTCTGACAAAGGTCCGTTTCCTGGAGGAGTCCACGCGGGAATGTGCGCCCCCATGGGCATGTACACGAAGCCGAGGCGACGGACGGGATTGCCGGGCGTCGCTGCGAGTGCAGTCATCGATGGCACCATCGCGTCCAGCAGAGGCAGCGCTACCGCAGCGCCAATACCCTGCAGAAATGTTCGCCGGGGCAAGGACTTTTTCGTGATGATCATTGAGATCTCCTCATTTGAAACGGAGTGCTGCTAACGATACCTGTGATGAACGACGAGAACCGGAAATCCTTCGTCTGACTGTCGCGGACAATCCTGCGGATAGCAGGTGAGTCATAGTGCTCGACACCGCGGCCCAGAGCGTACGTCAGAAGCTTGCCAGTGAGTGTCGTCGCGAAAGCTTCGGGACGGCTGAGGAGCGATTTCTGCAATCCGCGGACGCCGTCGAATTTCGTGCCATCCGGAAGACTTCCCGAAGCGTCGATCGGCGTCGCATCGTCCACGTTTCGCCAGCGCCCAACGGCATCGTAGTTTTCCAGCGAGAACCCTACAGGGTCCATCAACTGGTGACAGCCGGAGCATGCGGGATTAGCCCGATGCTGTGCCATGCGGTCCCGGATAGAAACCTGCTTACCGATGCCGGCATTTTCTTTTAGGGCGGGCACTGAGGGCGGAGGAGGCGGCGGGGGCACTCCCAGGATATTGTCGAGAACCCACTTGCCACGAATCACGGGCGAGGTTCGCGTTGCGTAAGAGGTGACGGTCAGGATGCTCCCATGACGTAAAAGTCCGCCTCGCACGCTGTCCGGCCCGAAGTCGATGCGGCGAAACCGGCTGCCATACACATTGGGAATTCCATAGTGTTTCGCGAGTCGCTCGTTGACAAACGTGTAGTTCGCTGTCAACAGTTCCAGCACGCTGCGGTCTTCGCGCAGAATGCTCTCAAAGAAGAGCTCAGTCTCACGGCGGAAGGCTTGTCGGAGGTTGTCGTCGAAGTCCGGGAACAGGCGCATGTCGGGAGTAGCGGATGCGAGATTCCGGAGATACAGCCACTGCTCCGCAAAGTTACTGACGAGGGCGCGGGAACGGGAATCGGCAAGCATACGGCGCACTTGCTGATCGAGCACGGCCGGTGTTTTCAGCTTGCCTTTGACGGCGACATCGAGCAGTTCGTCGTCAGGTATGCTGCTCCAGAGAAAGAAAGAGAGCCGCGACGCGAGTTCCAGATCGCTGACCGCGTAGGCGGAACCTGGCTTGAGGCCTGCAGGATCCTGCTCAACCCGGAACAGGAACTCCGGACTGACCAGAACCACGCTCAAGCCCATCTCGACTGCCGATTCGAATCCACCTTCTTTTCTTGCTTCGCGGAAGAACTTTAGCGGCGCCTGCAGATCGGCATCACTGACAGGGCGACGGTATGCGAGGCGGGTCAGGCCTGAGAAGATCCGTTTCGCGCAGGCTTCTTCTTCACCCTGTCTGCGGGGCTGACACACAAAGATCTTCTGGCGACTGGGTGTCGTGCCGGGGCCGCTGGCCTCGTAAGGACCGTTCACCGAGATGGAGTACAGCGCTGGCCGGATCCGTGGATGGCGGTCCATATTGAAGTGGGCGTGCCACGGCTGACGCTCCGTTTCGAGCAGCATGGAATCCATCTTTGGAAAGGCGACGGCGACCACATGGGGACCGGCTTTGACCGGGACCCGGACACTGAGGTCTTTATCGACTTGAGAATGATCTTTGCCAGCGGGTGGGGGGCTTACCCGGAACAACTTGACGCGGTCCCCGTCAAGCATCAACTCGACCTCATGAGGCTCGCGGAGTCCCTCTACATGCTCGTTGCGGTCTCTCGCCAGCCGGATCTGGATCTCATATCCCGCATCGAGAGGAAAGTTATAGCGGACCACCATTCCCCCGCGGGTGCCGAGGGGAAGATCCTCGAAATGCTCCTCCTGCGTAAGGTCAGGCGGCAAGGTCACGGTGTCACCTCCAGGCGAGCGGCCCGGGCTGCCAACGGCTAACCGGCTGATCTTTCGCGCAGCGGACAAGTAGCGCTCCAGCAATGTGGGGGAGAGGTCTCCGACCGTTACGTTGTCGAAGCCGTGGCTGGACTCGTCTGCCGGCAGTAGCGAGGTGACGTCTACTTCGATCCCAAGAAGGTCCCGAATCGCGTTGCGGTATTCGGTACGGTTCAGCCGGCGGAACGTATCGGTGCGACCAGGATTTACATTCGCAGCGGCTGCCTTGTCCAGAGAACTCTCCAGCGTAGCCAGCAGGCTGCTGTAGGTCCGCTCATCCGGGCGCGGTAAACCGGCAGGCGGCATAGACCTTGTCTGCAGCTTGCGCGCGACTTTCTCCCAATCCTGC